>NZ_JAGGPO010000020.1:0-9937 GCF_018613775.1 Arthrobacter sp. ISL-69 | reverse complement strand
GACGGCGGCCAGGACGGCGGCGGTGACGCCCCAGATCACGGCGAGGACCACGGCGGACCAGCCCAGCCCCATCACCGTTCCCAGCGCCCACCAGAGCGCCAGGGACAGGAACAGGAGCACGAAGTGGCCAGCCACGCCGGCGCCGGCCAACATCCCGCCGCCCTTCCCCGCACGGGTGGCGGACTGCTTCAGCTCTACCTTGGCTAGCTCCACCTCCTGGCGCATCAGCGTGGAGATGTCCCGGGTCACGTCTCCGAGCAGGTCACCAAGGGACGTCGTGTCCGCCTTCACATGCGACTCCGAGGCAGCCGGTTCCGGAAACTGGCTGCTCATAGGTGGCGCCCGTCGCCGGTACGGGACGGATCGCCGTCGTACGCCGGCAGACGGTCCCTCAGCGAACCGTCGGTGGCGGTTCCGCCCGGGAGGTTCTGTGTCGACACCGGGCCTGCGGTGCCAGGAAGGGCGGGCTCATCGAAGAACGGGGTCCCTGCTCCGGCCGCGTAGCCGGTCTCCTGGGCGCCGAGCCGTGGAGGCTGCTGCTGCGCTGAAGTCCGGGAAGAACCTGCACCGACGCTGGGGGCGCTGCCTTCAGGTGCTCCTGCGGCCAGGCTCTTGGTCAGCCGGCCTGCCAGGATGCCCGCTCCGGCGGCAAGAAGGAGGAACGTGCCGGGGCGGTTGCGGGCAAAGGTCTTTGCCTCGTTCAGCAGGGAACCAGGATCGCGGGCTTCCAGCCACGACGCCACGGAGGCCGAGCGGTCTCCGGCCTGGCGGATAAGGTCCGTGGCCACACCGGGCTGCTCGGAGGACTCGGCCATAGTGCGGAGTTCGCCGGAAATTGAATGGAGCCCCTGGGCCACCTTCTGCTGCTGCGCCCCGGCCTGGTCCCTGACGTCTGAGGTGGCCTGATGCAGAAGGTCCCTGGCGTTGGTCTTCACCTCGGCGGCGACAACACCGGCTTCCGTCTTGGCGGTTTCGGCGACCTGCTGGGCTGATCCTGCGGCCTGGTGGGCAACATCTGCGGCCTCTTGTTTGGCCGTCTCCGACTTCGACGGTTCGCTGTCGGTTCCGTCCTGGCGCCATTGCTCCTGTGTCATCTTCACTCTCTTTCCAAAAGGTCAGTTGCCGATCATGAACCAGCTCTACCGGCTCCCCAATAGTAAGCATGATTACTAATTAATAGTAAGCACCCTTGCCATCTCTTTGTCCGGGGTTGTCCCCGCGTTGCCCGCCGGACTACTCGTGGGACGCCTCCGGAGTCCCGGTCCGGAAGTTGGTGAGCTTATGGGTGCCGTCGCAGTACGGTTTCAGTGCGGAGGCTCCGCACCGGCATAGTGCGACGGTCTGTCGGCGACGGGGGAGCGGGTCCCCTGACGGCGACACGATTTCGAAGTCTCCCCGGATCAGTAGGGGACCGTCGGGGCAGGCCACGATTGTGGCGGCCGGATCGGCGTCGTTCGTCGGACGTTCGGCTTGCTGCAAGGGTGATACTCCTTCGGTGGCGGATGGCGGATTTTGCCTCAGTCAGGCCCCGGTCAGGCCTCAGTCAGGCCGCGGCCCGGGCAGCTGCGCGCAGCGATGAGCGTCCGTTTTCCCAGGCCTCCATAACGTGGGCGGAGAGCCTGGCATCGATGGCAAGCGCTGCCGTCGCGCCAAGGAAAACATCTGCCAGCAGTTCCGGTTCGGCTTCAACGAGGGCCCCTGCGAGGTCGCGTCCGGCGATTTGCTCGTGGACGGCATCGGCCTCCACGTGTTCGTCAAAGTAATGGGTGACATCGGCCGAACATCCGTGCCGCCGGAACCCGTTGCCGTAGAGCTGGTTGGGCCGGGATGACGTCATTTCGTAGACGGCCAGATGGCCGGCGATGGCTCCGCGCAGCCGGCGGTTCAGGCCGAACAGTGACATCAGGTTGACCGAGACCAAGGTAATGGCAGGGACCACGTCGACGTAGCCGCCGTAGGCGCTGTCCAGCCCCAGTCCACGCATGGTGCGCGCAAACAGTGCACTGTGCATCCTCTCCGGACGGCCGCCGCCGTATTCGTCGGCCTGGATTTCCACCAAGGCTGCTTTGGCGCGGCCGGACAAGCGCGGGATGGCCCACGTGTGCGGATCCGCTTCCTTGAGCTGATAGATCGACTTGTGGATCAGGAATTCCTGGAGCTGCTCCCTGGAGGCATTCTTGGCCACAAAGCGGGACATGCTGGGTCCGTTGTCCCTGCCGGCCAGTTCGAACAGAACGCCGGCTACGCCGTCGCTGTCCAGGTCGTCCAGCGGCGGAAGTTCGACGGCGGCGCGCAGCGCGTCTTCGAACGCATCCTCCAGCAGTTGGCGGACTGTGATCAGGCCCGGATTCCACTCCCACCGTTCGTCCACGCCCTCGATGCCGCCGTAGTGGAGCTCGTAGAGGCAAAACAGGGCGAGCTGCAGATCCTCATCCACGATGATGTCTGCTGTGGATGAGAGTTGCCGGACGGTGGATTCCTGCAACGCGGTCGCGGGTTCGGCATCAACCCCAGGCGTTCCGGCCATGACGGCGAGCAATTTGCTGCTGACGGGCCCTCGGGCCGAAGGGGCTCTCATGGCTCTCCTTGGATTGACAGCGGGGAAGTGTGGTGAGGAAACATGAAGGTATCATAAGCACACTTACTAATTGGGCTCCGCGGCTTCCCCGGTTTCCAACTACAGCCCGAGCTTCCTGCTTCCAACCACAACCTGAAAGGAAGAGATGCTGCTTCTCTTCGGAATTAAGACGGCAATAAAGGCACTGCCCGGCAGGCTTTCGACATGCCGGTACTGTGGGTCCACTGTTGAGCATTACCTTGAGGAGCGGGCTTCCAAGTTCACAGTGTTCTTCATCCCGCTCATCACCCTGTCCCGGAAGTTCCGGATCACCTGTTCCAACTGCGGGCAGCGATCTTCCCTGTCGCGTGGGGGACTGCGGGCGCTATCCCGGTAGGGGCAAAAATGCGGGCGTGCCGTGGCCAAGAAAAAACCGGCTTGCTGACCAGCCCCCAAGGCTGGTCAGCAAGCCGGTTTCGTCCGTTAGGGGTGGCGCACGTCCGGAGATGGTTTGCGCGGCTCGGCGGCCAACGGCTGGCGCGGAAGCTCGATCTGGAAGCCGCAGGCGCACCTTCGGACACGCGTCCGGAGGTATGTCCTCAGCGATGCCCCGGGGATTTGGCGTTCCGTGGAAGCGGTATCAAAAATGCCCCCCAGCCCGGAATCCGGCGCTTTCATGGGTTCTCCGCAGTGGATGTACTCGCCCGTTATGTTGTCGACCAAAACGTCTTCGCCGAGCACCCGCGGGCGGAGCTCGAAACTGATTGACATTTCGCTAGACCAGGACCGGGTAGGTGGCCAGGATGTAGTCTGCGGCGGCTGGCCCCGTCATACGAAGCCGGCTGTCCGAAGGCCGGATGCGGTGGTGCTTCATCGCGGACCAGAATGCGGACCCGGCTGCCGGAATGGACTGGTTGAGAATGCACCAGCTGGTGTACAGCCCGTACAGCTGGTCCTTCCTCAGCGACAAGTCGCCGTCGTGGTCCGGGGCGGTGGCTTCACTCAGGAAGCGGTCAAAATGTGAAACGGCCATGATTGGTTCTTTTCCATGCAGTGCATCATGTGCCGCCATTCGGCTACAGCAGCT
This sequence comes from Arthrobacter sp. ISL-69, assembly GCF_018613775.1. Taxonomy (NCBI): domain Bacteria; kingdom Bacillati; phylum Actinomycetota; class Actinomycetes; order Micrococcales; family Micrococcaceae; genus Arthrobacter; species Arthrobacter sp. ISL-69. The sequence continues at coordinate 6,293 of NZ_JAGGPO010000020.1, read as the reverse complement.
ACGTTCCAGATCCGTGCACAAGGCCTGAAGCGGTCCACCCTGATCTAAGCGGTAGGTGTGACGTATCCGGAGTTTTGGTGTCTTCAGCGGAATGCATCTACACCGTAGACTCTAGGCGTAGACTACGGGTTAAGCAATAGAGATCACCCAGAAGCGACCGCATGCCGGCTATTCCCGACCAAAGGACCACGACGATGACAGCCCCGCAGGACACTGCCCCCAAAAGACGGCTAAACCGCGAGGTGGTCCTTCAGGCGGCGCTCGAGCTGGTGGATGCCGAGGGCCTTGACGCCCTCAGCATGCGGAGGCTGGGCCAGGCCCTGGACCGCGACCCCATGGGCCTCTACCGCTATGCGGAGAACCGGGCTGATCTGCTGGACGGAATTACCGAACTGGTCCTGAACGAGCTGGCCATCTTCCCGCAGGACCCCGACTGGCAGAGTCAGCTTCGCAGGATCGCCCACGATCTGCGGCTCCTGGCCCTCCGGCATCCCAACGTTGTGCCGTTGCTGGTGACGCGTCCGCTGTCCACCCCGCTGGGCCTGCGGCCGCTGGGGACGTTACGCCCGCTGGAGCAGATTCTGGGCCTGCTCATTGAGGCAGGCTTTGCGCCCAACGACGCCCTCCACGTGTACCGCGCCTACTACGGCTTCCTGTACGGGCACATCCTGAACGAACTTCAGGAGTTCATTGTGGACCCGGACGAAAACGTGGCGCTGCTTCGGCTGGGCCTTCACCGGCTCCCGCCCCGCGAATTCGCCCACCTCCGTGAGTTGGCGCCTGTACTGGCGGACTACGACGGCGCGGTGGAGCTGGATCAGGGAATCAGCATCCTTCTGTCCGGACTTGCCGAGCGGCTAAACCCCCGGGCAGTCGCGCCGGGAGAATAGACGCCGCGTTGGCGTGAGGCGTCCGGATCAGGCCGGATCGAAGTGCGTGCGGATGTCGCCACCCGTGAGGTTGCTGAGCATCTCTTCCGCCACCACGCGCAGCTTCTGGTTACGGTGGCTGGAAACTTTGGTGAGGATGGCCATAGCCTCGGCCTGGGAGCAGCGGTTCTGGCCCATGATCACGCCGCACGCCAGGTCAATCGACGTCCGGCTCTCCATCGCGGCGGTCAGATCCTCCGCCAGCGACTGCGCTGTGCCCAGGCGGACCGCCAGCCGTACGGCACCGCCGGCGATGTCGGCAAACTCCTGAGCTTCCTGGATGACCATGTCCGTGAATACCCCGCCGGAAAACGCGAAGAAGTTCAGTGCAGCCGCCGATTCCTCGCCGAGCTCCAGCGGCACCCCCAGCGTGCCCCGACACCCCTCGGCGGCCAGCGCATCCCGATACACCGGCCAGCGGGGATCCGTCTCCATGTTGCTCAGCAGCACCGGGGACTTGATCCGGAGTGCCTCGATGCAAGGGCCCTCCCCGATGCCCTGCTCGATCCGGTCAAGGGTGAGCGCCCTGGGGCTGCTCCCGGCCACGGTGGCCGTGCGCCGTCGTCGTTTCAGCGTCACTCCGCATTCGACCTTGCTGGACGTCGCCCTGCTCACTGCTGCCGCTGCCATGACGGACAGGCGCTGCAGAAACTCGGCAACATTCTCGGTGCCAATAATATGGTCCTGAAGTTCCAGGACGCGTTCGCGCTCAGGGGAGTTGGCCATGCCTCAATGTAGAGCGCACTCCGGTGCGGAGCAACTGTGCGCGGCGTCTCTTCCTCCCTTTGTGTGGCGGACTTTTCGGCCGAAGCACCTAGAATTGCTGTTTGACCCACGTCGTAAAGTGCCGTTGCACGCTTTGCCGAAAGTCCTGGGGGGACAAACATGCCAGAATCGGCCGATAAGAACGCACGAGCCCATGCAAAAAATGCAGGGCAGCCCCAGACGCGCCGCCGCCGCGACCTCCGTCGCCCGGCCGGTGCGTCTCCGGATGCCCGGACAGGAACCATGCCCGCCGCTGCAACTCCCAACACCAGCCGCACTGCTCCCACCCGGCGGAGTTCCTGGGCAGAAGCGGCCGCCGTCGCCGACGCGCAGGGCGAAGTAGAGTCCGGTCCGGAGGAGGCTCCCGCCGCGGTGCCGTCCCCGGTGCCGGCGTCAGCACCCGCTCTCCCGACGTCGCAGCCGGCCGCCTCCCGCCGGGCCGTTCCCGCGGAACCCAGCACGCCGCCGTCGAACGCTACCGCTGACGAGACCGCCTCCGCTGTTCCCACGCAGCGTGTGGCCTCGCGCCAGGCCGCCAAGCTGGCGGCAGCGGACGCGCCCGTGTCCGACTTCATCACCTCACCGGGTTCCTTTGTCCGCCAACAGAAGCCGCGCCCCCGCGGCGGCTTCCGTGGCGCCCTCTTCGCCATGACCGGCGGAGCCATCAATCTGGGCCCCGGGCCGCGGCAGCGTGAAGAGGACGAACTGGGCCGGCGGATCTCCCGCCAGCTGCAGGGCAGCTACAACACCGCCGTGCTGAGCCTCAAGGGCGGCATCGGCAAGACCTCCACCACCGTGGGCGTGGGCCTGACCCTCGCCGAATTCCGCGGCGACGCCCCGTGCGCCATCGACGCGAACCCGGACTCCGGCGACCTCGTGGAGCGCGCCCTGGGCGAAGGCATCTATCAGCAGGCCAGCCCGCGGACCATCACGGACCTGCTTAAGAACATCGAATCTGTCGATTCCCTCACGGCGCTGGCCCGCTACATGCACCACGCCGGGCGGCTGCACCTGATCGCGGGGGAGCAGGACCCGGAGGTGTCGGACTCGCTCACCGCCGAGGAATACCTCCGCATCCGCAAGCTCATTTCCGGCTACTACTCCGTGGCGTTGACCGACTGCGGCACCGGCGTCACGCACAACGCCATGAGCGGCATCCTGCAGTCCGCCGACAACCTGGTGATCGCCGCCGGGTACGCGGTGAGCGGCGCCAAGCGTGCCCGCAGCACCCTGCAGTGGCTCGCCGGCCACGGTTACGAGGAGCTGGCCCGCAACGCCATCGTGGTGATCACGGACAAGGACGAGGTCTCCTCCCGCGTGGACAAGGACGCCATCGAGGAACACCTCTCCGGCATCTGCCGGCAGCTGATCGCCGTCCCGCACGACCGCGGAGTGGCCGACGGCGACCTGGTCACCCTGGACGTGCTGCGTCCCGAGACCCGCCGCGCCTACAAGGAGATCGCGGCCGCGATTGTGGACGGGTACGTCTAGGCGCTTCCCCTTCCCTGCCTGCCTGCCCAACTAGGTCGCAGTTGATGTCGTTATGGGCGCTCATAACGACATCTGCTGCTACCTAGTTGGGGGAGAGGCGTCCGTCTCCAACCACTCCTGGAACGTCTGGCGTCCGACGGCGGCACCCGGCTTGAGGATGAGGTCGCCGCTGCGCATGGCTTTGCCCATGGAACCGGGGATGAATAGTTTCGCGATCTGCTTCCGCTTGCGGAATTTCTGCAGGTAGGCGCGGACGAGGTCTTCCAGCTCCTCCGCGTGTGGCCCGCCGAGGTCTGCCATGCGGCCAAGCGGCCCTGTCTCTGCGGCATCCACCAGCGCCTCGGCCACCTCCCGCGCCGCGACCGGCTGGGTCCGCATCTGCGGAACAAGCACCAGCGGGCCCAATGAAGCCAAGCCGACGGTCATGGGCACAAACTCGTGGAACTGGGTGGACCTCAGGAGGGTCCAGGGCACACCGCCGTGGCGGACCGAATCCTCCTGCACCAACTTTCCCGCGTACAGCCCTGACGTCGCCGTGTCGATGCCCACAATCGAGAGGGCAAGATGGTGGCGCACTCCGGCCTTCTTCTCGGCAGCCAACAGATTCTGGGTGCTGTTCGTGAAAAAGTCCACGGCCTTCTTGGTCGACCTAGTCTGAATGCCGGAAACGTCGATGACCGTCTCCACACCCCGGAGTGCCTCGTCGAGGCCGCGGCCGGTGACCAGGTCCACGCCGTCTGCACGGCTCAGGCTCACCACCTGATGCCCTCGGTCCCTGGCGATGCTGACCACGTGGTGACCGACAGTTCCGGTTCCCCCGGCAACGGCGATTTTCATAGCGTGCTTCCTTTGCTGGCAGGCAGCCAACCCCGGCAAGAGAAGGGAGTGCGTACTTTCTTACACACGCGATCCTGCCGCAGCATTGAGGCCGGCCTGGACACCACCACCCAGTTCCGCGCCGGCAACAACCTGCCACCGGTCCCGCTCCGGATCGTGTTCCACCACCGCGGACGCCTCCATCCGTCCGGCCTCGTCCAAGGCAAGCAACAGGGCGTCCTCCAGGTTCCGGGCATACTCGAGCCGTTCGGTCAGCGAGCCCCGGAGCTCGCCGTCGTCGATCAGCACGTGGGCCCTGCCGTCCAGGATGACCTTCAGCGCGTAGCCCTGGTCCTCATGAAGGGACCCGCGGGTGGAAGCGATCTCGGTGACCATGCTGCCGCGGACCAGGCTGTTGTTGACCGTGCGTATCCACACTTCGCTCATGGGACGATCCTCCTTTTGGTGAAGGGCACACGTCTAAGTACCCCACAAGGCAAACGGTAGTCCTCGCGAGGCCTTTTGTGACCCCCCAATGTGCGCCGGATTCCCCGCGGTGCCGACGGCGGAACCCGGGCCATAGGATAAATCTGATGACTTCCCCAGATGACCCGCAGCCCTTCAGCCTTCGCAGCATTGCAGTGGCGGCATTCGGGCCCACGCTGCTTTTCAGCATCGGCCAGGGAGCGATTCTTCCGGTGGTGGCGCTCTCCGCCCGGGACCTGGGTGCGTCCGTTGCCGTCGCGGCCCTCATCGTGACCCTGATCGGCCTGGGCTCCTGGTTCTTTAACCTGCCGGCGTCACTGGTGACCCTGAAGTTCGGCGAACGCTGGTCCATCGTGGGCGCCGCCGCTGCCGGAGCGCTGGCGCTCGCAGCCGCCGGGGTGTCCTACCTGATCACCGACGGACTGTGGCTGTTGGCTGTGGCGATGGCCGTCGTCGGAATGGCCGCCAGCGTGTTCGGCCTGGCGCGGCAGAAGTACCTGACCGAGGCCGTCCCTGTGGAGTTCAGGGCCCGTGCGCTCTCCACCCTGGGCGGAACGAACAGGATCGGCGTGTTCATCGGCCCGTTCGTGGGGGCGGCGGTCATGCACTTCTTCGGCATCGGAGGCGCGTACTGGGTGGGCGTGGTGGCCATGGTGGCAGCCGCGATGCTCTCCGTCACCATCCCGGACCTGCAGGTGGCCGGTGGCGGAAGCGGCGCCGACCCCGGCCCGCAGCCCACCCTCCGCGGCGTGGCCGTTTCCCACGCCGGCATCTTCCTGAGCCTGGGCCTTGGCATCCTGCTACTGAGCGCCCTCCGATCATCCCGGCAGGTGGTCATCCCGCTGTGGGCCGACCATCTAGGCATGGACGCCACACAGGCCTCCCTGATCTACGGCCTTTCCGGAGCCATCGACATGCTGGTGTTCTATCCGGCCGGCAAACTCATGGACCGCAAAGGCCGCCAGTGGGTAGCCATTCCCTCCACGCTCATCATGGGCACCTCCTTATTGCTCATCGCGCTCACAGGCAGCTTCACTGGACTACTGCTCGCTGCCCTGCTGATCGGCTTCGGCAACGGCATCAGCTCCGGATTAGTCATGACACTGGGCGCCGACTTCTCCCCGGACCGCGGCCGCGGCCAGTTCCTGGGGCTCTGGCGTTTCATGGCCGACGCCGGATCAACCGGCGGGCCGGTGCTGCTCTCCGGCGTGACTGCCCTCGTCTCGCTGGGGGCGGGCGTGTGGGCCACCGGCGTTCTGGGGTTCGCCGCCGCCGTCGTCTTCGCCATCACGATTCCGCGGCTCAAGCACCGGCGGAACTACTAGCTGACGCAGCAGGACGGCGTGCCGTGCTGGCGGCGGCCGCTCTTACCCGCCAGACTGCCGGTATGACGATTATCGAAAGTTTGGCGCCGTTCACCGGAAGCTGGCAGGGCCACAACTTGCTACGGATCATGCCCACGGACGAGTATCAGGAATCGGTGTCGGCCGCGACCGTCACAGTGACCGCCGGGGCGTTCGTGACCATCGAGTACACGTGGCAGCACGAGGGCAAGCCGCAGAGCGGCCTGCTGCTCCTGGGCTCCGGCCCGGCGGCTGGTGAGGAGGCTGGAACGGCGGCGGGTGAAGAGGAGGACGCGGCGGCAGTATCCGACGTGGGGGACGGGGCGCCGGCGGAAGCGGCCGCCGGAACCCAAGGGGCTAAGCCTCGATCCACCGGTCGGGTTGAGGGTGTAGCGGCGGTTTAAACGGAGAATGCCTGTCGGATCGGGAAAAATGGGGTTTGTCTAGAACTCCGTTTGGCCAA
>NZ_JAGGPO010000019.1:122732-206452 GCF_018613775.1 Arthrobacter sp. ISL-69 | reverse complement strand
TCCGTGGTTAATACACCTAGCCCGGAGTCCCGTCAGCTTCGAAGCCCGTTCATCCGCCGCTCACGGTGCCGTCACGGTGACGTTCAGCTGGGTTGACGGTCCCGTGCCGAAGCGGATCACTCCCACCCAGTTGCCTGCCTCAAGCCCGGCCCAGCTGGCCGTGAGCTCGCCAGTGGCGCCGTTTTCAATGGTGAGCGGGTTGGGACTGACCGTCAGGTTTCCAGCGTCACCGGCTAGGACCATCGCTTCGATGGAAGCTGCCGTTGCCGCGTTGCCGGGGCTGGCGAAGAGGTTGGTGGTCACCTTCCAGTCGCCTGCCACCGGGTCCGCGACGGAGACGGCCTCGTTGGCCGCAGGTGTGGCCCCCGCGTACAGCACACCGGCCGGCGAGACCACGTACAGGTCGAAGTCCGCCGCGGGGTTGGCTGAGATGACCGCGAACCTGGCGAGGGAAGAACCCGCCGGGACGTTGACGACCTGAACGTCGTTGGCACCGTCCTTGACCCCGGTGTACGGACCGGGAACCAGGCTGATCGCCGTCGAGTTTGCCTTGGCAAGCCCCCTCACCGCCAACTCGATCGGCTCGGGACTGCCGGACGTCACCGGAATGACGGCGCTGCCGCTTCCGCCGGCGGAAGCGGCATTGACGACAGCCGGCGCCACTGCGGTCACGGACCGGATGGCCACCGGCGAGCGGACAGTGGCCGCATCCGAAGTCCAGGTGAGTGATCCGCCAACGAATGCGTCCAGGGTGGCACCGGAGTTGGTGAACTGCACCGTGAAAGTGGCCTTCTCGCCTTCTCCAAGGGTCAGCACGTCCGGCGTCACTTCGGCAGCTACTCCCGGAACGTCAACGTCGGCACTGTAGGTTCCGGCAGTCAATGCAGTCACCGTCCGCGTCACCGTTTGGGTGCCGGTGAGCCCGCCAATGGCGATCGACGGCAGATTGACATCCTTGGTGGCCACCGGGGCAACACCCAGCTGATAGCCAAGCCCCTGCAGGAATCCGAGCCAGTCATTCGGGCCGGCGTCGTACACCAGTCCGGGTGATGCCATCCGGGCAGGATCGACCTGCCCGGCGCCCTGCGCGAAGACGTCGTGAACGGGGGTTCCTTCAGCGTCCACCAGATCGTAGGCCGTGGTCATCATCGCTGATTTCACCGAAGCCGCGGACCACAGGGGGTTCTTGCCCAGCAGCAGGGCCCCGAGCCCGGCGATCTGCGGCGCTGCCATGGATGTTCCGGACAGGAAGCCGAAGTTCTGGCCGTTGGAGCCGATAGGCGAGACAGCAGCCAGGACGCCCACGCCGGGAGCCGCAATGTCCGGTTTCAGGAGGTCGCTGTTGGCTGCCAGCGTAGGTCCGCGGGATGAGAAGCCTGCGATCTGCGGTACTGGCGGCGGGTCCAGGCCGGTGGTATCGGTTGATACCAGGCTCGCCGTCAACGCCGCGTCAGCTGCAACCACGTCTTTGATAGCGGGGTCGTCAAGGTGGACCGTCGGAACACTGTGCAGGTCCACGTCCAGCGAGTTGGGCGTCAGGTTGACCAGGACCATTCCAACGCCGCCTGCCTGTGCCACGGCCAGGCTCTTGGCCGTCCGGTCCACCACGCCGCGGTCACAGATCACGATCTTGCCGGCGGTCTTGGCCGGGTCCAGTGTGCCCGGAGCGCACAGGGCCGCATTGGCGTCGGGGGCAGCGGCCAACTTCACACTGACGGCGAGCGCAATGGGCGCGTCCGTCACTTCAGTCGCCATGATGCTGGCGCCGGCGAACTTGTCTCCGCTGGACAACTCCACCGTGCCGCGGAGGCTGCTGCTGTGGGTCGATGCAGCCACACTGGTCATCCACGGAGCGGCATGGTTAACGGTACTGGCCACGGGTCCCGAGTTCCCGGCCGAGGCGGCCACGAATATCCCGGCGGCCGCGGCGTTCAGGAAGGCGATGGATACCGGGTCGACGGTGGAGTTGTTGGTGCCGGAGATGGAATAGCTCAGGACGTCGACACCGTCCCTGATGGCGTCCTCAATGGCCTCCACGCTGCTGGAACCGAAGCAGCCGGTGGTTGCCGGGCTGATGCCCTCCCAGCAGATTTTGTAGATGGCGAGCTTTGCAGCCGGGGCCACCCCCGACCCCTTGCCGAAATCACGGCCGCCAACAGCCTGGCTGACATCGCTGTTACCTGCCGCCGTGCTGGCTGTATGCGAGCCGTGGTTGTTGATGTCGAGCGGCGAGTACGATTCCTTCGGCGAGCGCAGGCCCGGGGGAACGGTTGCTTTGAAGGCTTCGTCGTAGTAGCGGGCGCCAATGACCTTGCTGTTGCACTCAGTTCCGGCGAATTGAACGCCTGCCTCGCAGACCCCTGCGAAGGTGCTCCCGTCCGCTTTCAGCATGGTGATCTGGTTCGTCGCCGACAGATACGGTTCGCCAACCTGCGGGCCTCCCGAGAGCGGCTTCACCTGTCCCCCGGCGAAGTAGGGATTGACCGGGGTGTAGCCCGTATCAAGCACACCCACTACCGTTCCCTTGCCGGCGTTGGCGTCGCCGCCGAAATGTTCGGCCCAAACTCCGTTGGGACCAGGCAGACCCAGGAATTCAGTACTTGAGTAATCAATTTTGTAAAGGCTGTCCTTAACGACAGCGAGGACGTTTCCGTCCTTGCTCAACGCATTTGCCTGTTCCGCGGACAGCTCCGCGCTGAAGCCGTTCACCGCCAGGGTGTAACTGTCGTCGATGGCCACGCCTTCTTCCGCGGCCAGCCGTGCCTGCTGTGATTCCAGGTGCGCCGCGTAGCGCTGGGACTCAGCGCTGCCGGCGTCGAACTTCCTGCCGTTGGACACGGCGGTCCCCGGGATTCCGTCGACTCCGCCGGTGTAGGCAGCGAGGGGTTTGTCCTTCAGCATCACAATGTAGCGGCCGCCGTCCAGGGACGGTTGATCGTCAACCGGTGCCCCGGGCGGATCCGTCTGCGACGCGGTGGCCGCCGGGTCGGCGGGGTCTGCGGCTGCCCAGGCCGGGGCCGCCAGACCCTGGCCGGTCAGGAGGGAGATTCCCAAAGCGACGGCGGCGGCGAGGTGTGTGGCCGGATTTCTGCCTTGAGTGCGGGGGCCCACATGCGGGTAAGTCATGACGTACTGCCTCCTAGGTTGTCGGACCGTTGGCGTGACCGGTCCCACGGACTGGAAGTATCCGTCCACGTCGGCGCAACGTGGGCGTGAGGCCATACATCCAGTGATGGGAGAAACATACCGGAGTGCGGCTGCGGAATCGAGATGTTCCGGACAGATTTAATCGCCGGGGTCTAACGGCAGGGCCTATCGCCGGGCACCGGCGATAGAATGGACCAAAATGAGGAGGACCGGTAATGCGTAAGGCATGGATTCACGCACTCGTTCTGGTATCCGTTGTCGGCCTCTCCGCTTGCTCGCCGGGCGGCGGCGGTCCCAGCCCTTCGCCCTCGGCCACGACTACGAGCGCCAGCCCGTCCACGGCCACGCCGTCGCCGGACACCGAAACCACTGTCCCGGCTCCTTCTCCTCCCCCCTCCTCGGTGCCTGCCGCGGCTGGCCCGGGCAAGGGGAATGCCGAGCTCGCCATCATGGTCAAACCTGCCGAATCGGAACCCGCCCAGAATTTCACGCTGGTGTGCAAGGACGGCGTCCCGACGGCGGAAAGCAAACATCCCACAGCCGCCGCCGCCTGCACGGCACTGAAGGACAACCCCGCTGTGCTGAGCCCAGCACCCCGCAAGACGGACCAGGCCTGCACGCAGCAGTACGGCGGCCCGCAGGAGGCCACTGTCACCGGAATCGTTGATGATTCCCCGGTGGACGCTTCCTTTGCCCGCAGGGACGGCTGCGAAATCGGCCTGTGGAATGCGGCCAAGGACGTCCTGGGATCCGCAGGCGGAGCGCCCTAGCCGAATGCATACTGTGAAGCCCGGCCAGCGACACGTGCTGCCTATGGACGTCTGGCAGCACCGCGAAGCAGCCCACCAGGCCCGGGTCAGGCGCTACGCCGACCCCTACCTTGCCCGCCGCTCCGCCGGTAAGAAACACCCCGTTGAGGATTTCCTGTTCACGTACTACACCCAGAAACCGGGCCAGCTCCTGCGCTGGCACCCCGGCGCCGGCACCATCCTTACCGGCCCGGACTCAGCGGACCGCTCCGCCTGGAAGTTCTACCGGATGCTCGACGACGACGACCTCGCCGCCGCCGGGCTGCCGGCAGGGACCACAGCCGCAACCTTTGACCGCGACTCCTTCCTGGCCGAGCGGAGGGAGGCACTGCAGTTTGCCGGGATAATCCTGCGGGGCACGGCGCTGCGCCCTGCCCAGTTCGGCTGCTTCGGGCTGCACGAGTGGGCCATGGTGTACCGCCAGGACAAATTTGAGCTGCGCCACGAATACCTGCAGCTGCGCCTCGGCGCAGCGGGCACTGACCGCGTGGTGGAGGACAACAGGGTCCGGTGCTCGCACTTTGACGCTTTCCGCTTCTACACACCGGACGCCATACCGCTCAACGAGCTCACTCCCAGCCGGGACAACCAGCGGTCCATGGAACAGCCGGGCTGCCTGCACGCCAACATGGACCTCTACAAGTGGGCCTACAAGCTGTCGCCCGCTCTGCCCAGCGAGCTGGTCATGGATTGCTTCGAACTGTCCTGGCGGGTCCGCGCCACGGACATGCAGGCGTCCCCGTACGACCTTGAGGAGTGGGGCTACCCGCCCATCCCGATCGAAACGGCTGCGGGCAAGGCGGAGTACGTCGAGCATCAGCGCACCTTCTCCGCCGAGGCGCAGGAGCTCCGGACGCGGTTGCTCGACGCATTGGCACCCCTGTTCGCGGGGATCAGGGAGGACTGATGGCCGGAGACGTGGATCTGACCGTCCGGCTGACGGAGGCACCCGGGGCACCGGAGTACGAGTTCCGCCTGGTTTTCCGCACCGGAACAGCAGCGCGGGCCGCCGCCCTGGAGGGGTCAACGCTGCCGGACCCCGGCGCTGCCCTGGCCGCCGTCGAACGCTTCGGCCAGGAGGCCTTTTTCGTGCCGCGGCCGGCGGACATGATGTGCACCCAGCAATACGGCGGGCCGCAAGTGGCCGTAGTGACGGGGACGTTCCACGGCCGTCCCGTGCACAGCCGTTTCAGCCTGACCGACGGCTGCGAGATTGCCCGGTGGCGATCCATGGCCCCACTCTTCGGCGGCACGCCGGGATCCACCGGTCAGACCTAAGCAACCCAGGCACCACATGCTCCCTGCCCTTCAACAGGAACGTCCCGGGAGCCGTTCGGCCCCCGGGACGTTCCTGTTGAACGCATTCCTTATTCAGTTGGACGTTTGGCGCGTTTCCGGCCGGACGCTGTTCCGGCTAGTTTCCCGGAACCGCGCCGACTGGCGCGACCGCCGGAGCGCCGGCCGGTGCCGGCGCCGCATCCGTGCCCACCTTGACGTTGACCCAGGTCCTGATGCCGTTATCGCCCAGACCCAGCCGGCCCAGATAGGAGCCCTCGGCCAGGCCGGACCAGTTGGCTGTTGCCGTGGCGGCCGTTCCGTTCGGAGCAACGATGGGATTCGGGTTGACGGTCAGGTTCCCTGCGTCCCCGCTGAACGAGACAGCCTGGATCCGGGCAGAGGCGGCTCCGTTGTCCGGAGTGGAGTAGAGGTTGGCCACGATGTAATACGTTCCGGCCCGTGGCGATTCCAGGTCCAGGAACTCGCTGGCCGACGACGTCGCCACCTGCGTGGCAACGAGTTTCCCGCTGCCGTCCGGCGCGTAGACCACCATGTCCCAGTCGACGTCCTCTGTCTCCGCCTGGATACCGAGCCGGGCAAACGTGGCGCCGGCGGGCACCGTCACCTGGACGACGGCGTTGTGGTCGTCATTCTTGGCCGCAAAGGCACCGGGGGTCTTGGTGACGGCCGTCTCGGAAAGGGGCGCGAGCCCTTCAATTCCCACGGCAATGGGCGAATCCGAACCTGACACCAGGTCCATGGTCCCGCTGCCCGTGCCGGTGGCGGAGCTGAAGGAGAACGACGGCGCAATCTGGGCATCCACCGGGCGGACAGCCATCGGAGAGCTGACCGTACGGGGTCCCTTCCACGTCAGGCTTCCGGTGGTGAACTTTCCTGTCGGGGCTCCTGCACTCTTCACCATGACGGTGACGTCCAGGCTCTTGCCTGCCTTCTTGAAATCGAGGACGGCAGGTTCAACGCGAACATCGAAACCCGGCAGGTTTACCTCGGCCTTGTACGTCCCGGGGACCAGGGCCGTCAGCGTCCGCTTGACCTTGATCTCGCCAACGAGGCTGCCCAGCGCAATGGAGGGTACGTTGAGGTCGCGCGCGGCCAGGGTTCCTGCCTTGTGCGCACCGGTGTCAAAGCCTTGCCCATTGAGGAAGGCATTCCACTGCTTGATGTCCGAGTTGTACACCAGCCCCGGATCCAGCACGCGGGTGGAGTCAATGTGCCCGGCGCCGCCTTCGAACGGGTTCAGGTTGGGCGTTCCGTCCGCGTTGACCAGCGGGTAGGCGGTGGTCATCATGGCGGACTTGACCATGGCGGGTGACCACTTGGGCTGCTTGCTGAGCACCAGTGCACCGAATCCTGCGATGTGCGGTGCGGCCATGGACGTGCCGGACATAAAGCCGAACTGGGCGCCGTTGTTCCCAATGGTGGAAACGCCTGCGAGGACATTGACGCCGGGCGCGGAGATGTCCGGCTTCAGGAGGTCGCCTCCGGCGGCCAGGCTCGGACCGCGGGAGGAGAAGCCGGCCACCTGGGGTGCCGGTGCAAGGGGTTCACCGGTGAGGTCGCCCTTGACGAGGCTGACCGTGAGGGCCGGATTGGCGGCAAGCTTGGACTTCAGCTCCAGGCTCTTGGGGGCGTTGACGTGGACGGTTGGCACCACGTGGTTGTCGGCGTCTTCCGAGCTCGAGGAAAGGTTGACCAGGATCATGCCCAGTCCGCCCTTCGACTGGACCTCAAGGCTCTTCGCCGTGCGGTCCACAACGCCGCGGTCGCACACTACGACCTTGCCGCTGACCTTGGCGGAGTCCAGGGTTCCCGGGCCGCAGAGGTTCGGCGCCGTGGGAGCGCCTGCCGCTGCGGCGTCCCCCGCGATCACGACGGGAGCATCCTTGACCTCGGTCTTCATGATGGAGGCACCACGGAACATGGTGCCGTCGGAAACCTTCACCGTGCCCAGCAGATCGCTCGGGAACGTGGAGGCCGCCACTGTGGTCAGCCATGGCGACGCGTGGTTCACCGTGGAGACCGTGGGCCCGGAGTTACCGGCCGAGGCCGAGACAAAGACGCCGGCCGCCGCGGCGTTCAGGAACGCCAGAGCAACGGGGTCAGTGGTGCTGTTGGTGTTGCCGGAAATCGAGTAGTTCAGGACGTCCACGCCGTCTTTGATGGCGGCGTCGATGGCTTCCACTGAGGCTGAGGAGTAGCAGCCGCCGGTGTTCGGATCGTTGTCCTCCCAGCACACTTTGTACACCGCCAGCTTGGCGGCCGGCGCGACGCCGGAGCTCTTGCCGAAGCTGGCGCCGTCGATGACCTGGTCCACGTTGGCGTTGCCGGCGGCCGTGGTGGCGGTGTGGGTGCCGTGGCTTCCCACGTCCACCGGCGAGATCAGTTCCTCCGGGGCGCGGTTCTCCGGCGCCACGTACTGGAGGAAGGAATCGGCGAAGTACCGGGCGCTGATCACCTTCGAGTTGCAGTCGCTGCCGTCAAAGGCCTCGCCGGATTCGATGCCCTTCTGGCACTCACCTTCGAAGGTGGTGCCGTCGGACTTGAGCATGGCGATGGTGCCGTCCTTGGTCCGGTAGGGGACGCCCATTTCCGCTTTGCCCTTGCCGTTACCCTTGCCGTTGCCGCTGAGCGGAGCCACTGCCTCGCCTTTGAGGAACGGGTTGTCCGGGGCGTAGCCCGAGTCGATCACCCCGACCACCACACCCTTGCCTGCATTGGCTTCGCCGCCGAACTGCTTCGCCCACGCCCCGTCCTGGCCCGTGAGCTTCAGGAAGTCGGTGGTGGTGTAGTCCGGCGCGTTTTCCACGTCGGGTGCGACCAGGAGGACTTTGCTGTCCTTGGCCAACTCGGCGGCCTGGCGTGCGGTGAGTTGAGCCACGAAGCCGTTGAGCGCCGCGGTGTACTGCTTCGCGGGCTTTGCGGAGTGCTTTGCCGCGACGTCGCGCTGCGACTGGCGGAGGTGGGCATCGTAGGCTTTGAATTCCGGGCTAGCGGCGTCAAGCTTTCGGCCCTGCTGCGGTTTGGTGGCGGCGAGTCCCCCCGTTCCACCCTCATAGGCGGCGGCTGCTTCCTCGGCCAGGACCACTATGTAGCGGCCGTCCTTGTAGTCCGACGGGTTGACGTTCTTGGCCTGTACTGCCGTGCTGGGTCCAGCCGGCGCCGCGGTAGCGGGACCAACTGCAACGGAGGAGAGAAGCAGCGGGAGGCCTACAGCCAGCGCCGCAGCCTTCCGGAGTCCCCCGCCCCGGACAAGGCTTATTCCTTTTGATTTCACGAGTGACTGAAACCTTTCATGAGGTACGGGTCCGGCGATGCGGCCGGTCTCGGTCAGCTGGGAAATGGCAGCCGGAGTAACAGATCCTGTCATCCGGCGAGACCAGCCGAGTCAAACAGTACAGAGTGATAGGCGAATATGACATAGGACACAAACTTCGTTTTTCTTTTGTCATTTCGAGGCTTCAGCCGGACACGGTTGAGGGCGGTCCCCCTAGGGAAACCGCCCTCAATCCAAGTCATTCTTTGAGAAGCCGGATGGCTTCCGAAACATTGAGGTTTCGTGTGACGGGGCCAACGGCGACCCGGCGCGCCGACTACTGGCGCGGAGTGCGGACAACCTCGCTAATCCAGGCCCGGGTCTTCTCATCAATAGGCCCGGCAACGTTCGTCGCGCGGGCCGCCCGATCGGCTTTGATTTTCTGGATCACCATTCGGCCCAGGCCCGCAAAAACTGCAGCGGCCATTACCGGTAGAAGCACGGATTTCGGTTTCTGAGCCATGCCGCAATCCTACTCAGCGGACCAGCGCGCCACCAGAGCCGGCGCCGCGCTCCACCCCCGCAGCGAGTGCCCCAATTCACAGTCAACCGGCGAATGCGGCTTGACGCACTGCGGCCGGTAGAATGGGGCATGCAAGCTCGCGGAGCGCTCTTTCCGCTGTCTTATGTTTGGAGTCCGCAGGGCTGTAAATGCAGCAGCAGACCAGCGTGAGACGGCACCACTCCGCTGCGCCCTTACCCAACGCTCACGCACAGGAGTTACCGGATGCCCCGGATCGTTGTCGACGTCATGCCCAAGCCCGAGATTCTGGACCCGCAGGGAAAGGCCATTGTGGGAGCACTTCCCCGCCTGGGCTTCACCAGCTTCAGCGCTGTCCGCCAGGGCAAGCGATTTGAACTGACCGTTGATGGCGAGGTGACCGATGCAATCCTGGCCCAGGCCCGTGAAGCCGCCGAAACCCTGCTGTCCAACCCCGTGATCGAAGACGTCGTCAACGTCGAGGTCGTCGAGGCCTGAGATGACTGAACTTCCCTTGATTGGCGAGGCGGTCGCGGTCGCGGCCAACCCGCGCCTTGCCGGCGCCCGCATCGGCGTCGTCACCTTCCCAGGAACCCTTGATGACCGCGACGCCGCCCGCGCCGTAAGCCTGGCCGGCGCCACTCCCGTGGCACTCTGGCACGCGGACACCACCCTCAGCGACGTCGACGCCGTCGTGATTCCGGGCGGTTTCTCCTACGGGGACTACCTCCGCGCCGGCGCCATCGCACGCTTCGCTCCGCTGATGTCCAAGATCATCGATGCGGCCAACTCCGACGCCAAGCTGCCCGTCCTGGGCATCTGCAACGGCTTCCAGATCCTCACCGAGTCGCACCTGCTGCCCGGCTCGATGATCAAGAACGACCACCTGAAGTTCATGTGCCGCGACCAGGTCCTGCGCGTGGAAAACAACAGCACGGCCTGGACCGGCGACTACGCTGCCGGCCAGGAAATCACCGTGCCGCTGAAGAACCAGGACGGCCAGTACATCGCCGACGAGAAGACCCTGGACGCCCTCGAAGCGGAAGGCCGCGTGGTGTTCCGCTACGTCGGTTTCAACCCGAACGGCTCCCGCCGAGACATCGCCGGTATCTCCAACGCCGCCGGTAACGTCGTGGGCCTCATGCCGCACCCCGAGCACGCTGTGGAACCCGGCTTTGGCCCGGCTTCCCTCGACGGCATCGGCGGCTCGGACACCGATGGCCTCGGCTTCTTTACCTCCGTCCTGAACAAGATTGTGGGAGGCGCAAAGTGAGTACCTCAGCTGAAACCGTCAGCAGGAAGTTCAACATCGACACGGTCGAGAACGCAGCCAAGACTCCGGACACCGAACTTCCCTGGGCCGAGCTGGGCCTGAAGCAGAACGAGTTCGATGAGGTCGTCAAGGTCCTGGGCCGCCGCCCGACCGGCGCCGAGCTCGCCATGTACTCCGTGATGTGGAGCGAGCACTGCTCCTACAAGTCCTCGAAGAACCACCTGCGCCAGTTCGGCGAAAAGGTGACCGACGAGATGAAGAAGGACATGCTGGTGGGCATCGGCGAAAACGCCGGTGTCACCAACCTGGGCGACGGCTGGGCCGTGACGTTCAAGATCGAGTCGCACAACTCGCCGTCGTTCGTGGAGCCCTACCAGGGCGCCGCAACCGGCATCGGCGGCATTGTCCGCGACATCATCTCCATGGGTGCCCGCCCGGTAGCCGTGATGGACCCGCTGCGCTTCGGCGCCATCGACCACCCGGACACCGCCCGCGTCATGCACGGTGCCGTGGCCGGCATCGGCGGCTACGGAAACTCCCTGGGCCTGCCCAACATCGGCGGCGAAATGGTGTTCGACTCCGTCTACCAGGGCAACCCCCTGGTCAACGCGTTGGCTGTCGGCGTCATGCGCCACGAGGACATCCGCCTCGCCAACGCCTCCGGCAAGGGCAACAAGGTGGTGCTGTTCGGTGCCCGCACCGGCGGCGACGGCATCGGCGGCGCCTCCGTGCTGGCCTCGGAGTCCTTCGACGACACCAAGCCCTCCAAGCGCCCCGCCGTGCAGGTGGGCGACCCCTTCGCCGAGAAGGTCCTGATCGAGTGCTGCCTGGAGCTGTTCAAGGGTTCACTCGTTGAGGGCATCCAGGACCTGGGCGCCGCAGGCATCTCCTGCGCCACGTCGGAGCTCGCCTCGAACGGCGACGGCGGCATGGAGGTCGAACTGACCTCCGTCCTGCTCCGCGACCCCACCCTGACCCCGGGCGAAATCCTGATGTCCGAGTCGCAGGAACGCATGATGGCCGTGGTCACCCCCGAGAACATCGGCGCGTTTGAAGCGGTCATGGACAAGTGGGCCGTGGAGTACTCCTGGCTGGGCGAGGTGACCGACACCGGCCGCCTGATCATCACGTGGGAAGGCGAAGTCATCGTCGACGTCGACCCGCGCACCGTTGCCCACGACGGCCCGGTCTACGACCGTCCGTACGCCCGCCCCGAGTGGCAGGACGCCGTCCAGGCCGATTCGTTCACCGGATCAGTCCAGGACGCCGGCCGGCCGGCCGCTCCCGCGGAGCTGGCAGCTGCCGTCACCGAACTCATTGCCTCGCCGAACATGTGCAGCAAGGACTGGATCACCAACCAGTACGACCGCTACGTCGGCGGCAACACCGCACTGGCCTTCCCCGACGATGCCGGCGTGGTCCGCGTGGACGAGGAAACCGGCCTGGGTGTTGCCCTGGCCACGGACGCCAACGGCCGCTACACCTACCTCGACCCGTACCACGGCGCACAGCTGGCACTGGCCGAGGCCTACCGCAACGTCGCCACCTCCGGCGCCGTGCCGATGGCCGTCAGCGACTGCCTGAACTTCGGCTCCCCCGAGGATCCGGATGTCATGTGGCAGCTGGCCGAGGCCATCCGCGGCCTCTCCGACGCCTGCATGGTGCTGGGCATCCCGGTCACCGGCGGCAACGTCTCGCTGTACAACCAGACCGGCACCACCCCCATCCACCCCTCCCCCGTTGTGGCAGTGCTGGGCAAGCTGGACGACGTCGCCCGCCGCACGCCGTCGGGCTGGCGTGAGGACGGCCAGGCCATCTACCTGCTGGGCACCACCGCAGCGGAACTGGACGGCTCGGAATGGTCCAACATGCGCGGACACCTCGGCGGTTTGCCGCCCAAGGTTGACCTCGCCGCCGAACGCGCGCTGGGTGAAATCCTGATCAACGCGTCCCGCGACGGCATGGTGGATTCGGCTCACGACCTCTCCGAAGGCGGCCTCGCGGCAGCCCTCGTGGAGTCCTCGCTGCGCTACGGCGTGGGTGCCCGGATCGCCCTGCAGGACGTTATGGACCGCGACGGCGTGGACCTGTTCACGGCGCTGTTCTCCGAGACCCAGGGCCGTGCCGTTGTTGGCGTGCCCCGCTCCGAGGAGGTCCGCTTCACGGACATGTGCACCGCCCGCGGCTTCGCCCACACCCGCATCGGCGTCGTGGATGCCGACAGCGGCAAGCTGGAGATCAACGGCGTGGACACCCTGTCCCTCGACGCCCTCCGCGAAGCCCACGAGGCAACCCTGCCGAAGTACTTCGGCTAGTCCCGGTTCCAAGCGCGAACGGACACTTGAGCTCCCTTCCGGGTGGCCTCAAGTGTCCGTTCGCGCTTAAGGGTCGGTCAGTCGTCGCTGCGGAGCTCCCGTTGGCGGGCACTGAGGAGTTCGAGTTCGGGGCGGAAGGCCACGAAGCGTTCGACGGCGGTGAGCACCTCCACGAGGTGTGCCCGGTCGGCTGCCACCAGGCCGGCGCCCAGTTGCGTACGCCGGTATTGCTCGTGATCCCCAACCTCGGCCACGGACACTTCAAACCGGCGCTTCAGCTCCGCCAGCAGCGGCCGCACCACGGAACGCTTCTCCTTGAGACTGTGAACGTCGCCCAGGAGAATGTCGAACTCAATCCATCCGATCCACATGGATTAATCGTATCGATGCGGTCGGGACCGGGTCAGATGGTGAGTTCGCCCATGCGGTCCCAGCCGTCGCCGTCGAACTGGCGACTGATGATCCGCGGCGTCTCGGCCAGGGCCTGCGGCATGTCCGCCATGGCCTTCTGGAAGTGTGCGCTGTTGACATGGTCACCGGCGGCGTCGTCCTTGAAGGCCTCCACCAGCACGAACTCGTTGGGGTCCTCGACGCTGCGGGACCAGTCGAACCACAGGTTGCCGGGTTCCTGGCGCGTTGCCTGGGTGAAGTTTTCCACCAAGTCCAGCCACTTTTCGGACCAGTCCGGCTTGACCTTGAACTTAACGACAATGAAGATCACAGGGCGGATGCCTTTCGTTGTGTGCGGGGGTGAGTCCATTGTTTCACCGGGAGCGGCAACGGCCCGCGCAGGAGCGGTTCAGGCCCCTGCGGCGAGGGAGTGCTCGCACTCGTCGATGGCCTCCCGGGCCCATTCCTGCTGCTGGGGTGTGCCGACGCGTTCGGCCCACTGTTCGGCCAGTTGGAACTCGACCAGGGCCTCGGTGAAGCGCCCGGCTTCGTGCAGAGTCCAGCCGAGGTTGTTGTGCAGCGAGACCATCCAGCGTTTGGTCCGCGGCTCGTGCACCGTGGAGGCGTATTCGAGGGCGCTGCGGGTCCATGATTCGGCGTGTGCGGAGTCCGCGATCGCCAGCATGTGCAGCGCATCAACTGCAAGGAATTCCTCGCTGAGGTGGTCCGCAAGTTCTGCCGCCTGTTCAAAGAGCGGCACGGCCATCGCGGCATGGCCGCTCGAGTTCAGCAGGCGCCCGCGTTCCAGCAGCACCCTGACTCCCACGGTCGGCTCATCGGCGTCGACGGAATCCAGCAGGGCGTCGGCTTCCTCGTAGCGGCTCTGCAGTCCGATGGCCCGCCCCAACTGGGTGGCGAGCTCCGCCTGTTCGTCGGCGTCGTAGTTTCCGTCTTCAGCTGCCGCCCGGAAACGGGCTTCCGATCCTGCGGGATCGTCGAAGTTCCACAATTGGTCAAGGGTTTTCTGTTCCAGCATCCACCTGCTCCTGATCAGCTTTCACCTGCGGCCAGTTCGTGTGCACTCCCAATGTATCGGGAAGTGACATGTCTTTGTGCGCGTCCCGCGACGGCGCCACCGGCAGCGTAGAACCAGTTGGACGGCCTGCTGAAGGCAGTGATGTTGAGGAACACGCGCCCCTGTCCGTCCACTTCCACTTCGAAGGATTCCTCGCCCCGCACGGGATGGCCGGGCAGGCTTCCGTACCCGAAACCGGCGCTTTGCGGGCCGTCGCCGGGCACCGGCCGGTGCACCCACACCACCTCGCAGGGGGCGTTGATCCGGAAGGGCCCGACGCCGAATCCGCTCACCACGCGGGCGCCGGGCACCACGACGTCGGAGTCGGTGCGGACGCGCAGCCCGGACCTTTTCTGCAGCTGCCAGGTCAGGATTCCCTGGGCCACCCTCCGGTACAGTGCCAGGCCGTCCCCGAGGTAGGCCTGCGTCACCACGCAGGGGAACCCCTCCGGGGGCTGTCCGTGCTCGGTGGAGCCAATGCCCGGATAGTTCAGTCCGCCGCGGGCGATGCGTCCGGCGCCGGGACTGCTCACGCGCCGTCGCCCCGGGCGAGGCCTGCCCAGCCCAGCTGCTCGCGCTGTTTTCGGCTGAGCGAGGCCACCACCAGGTCGTAGGAGTCCTCCACCATGTCCCGGATCATGTCATCCGGCAACGCCCCGTCCAGCCGGACGCCGTTCCAGTGCGTTTTGTTCATGTGCCAGGCGCCGGTGATTTCGGGATGGATGGCCCGCAGCTGTTCGGCCAGGGCCGGTTCGCATTTAAGGCTCACGGACCAGTCTGCCGGATCCATGGCGGACAACGCGAACATCTTGGCGTCCTGCCGCGCCCCGCCGGTCACGGCGGCCCGCACCTTGAAGACGGAGGTCTCGGGACCGAAGGGAAAGTCCTCAAAGGCGCCGGGGAAGCCCAGGCAGATCTGGCGGAGGGTGGCAACATCCATGCCACGAGCCTATCCGGCGGCAGGGGCGACCGCAGGCCGGCCCCTATCCGGCGGTGCGGGCATCGCCGATGCTGTGGAGTCCTTCCGGGGTGGTGCCATCAAGATGGGCCGTCAGATGCCCACGCGCCATCCCTCGCGGGCGGGACACGCGTTGACCACCACGTCCAGTCCGGCGGCCCTGGCCCGCTCCACCGCAGCGTCGTCGAAGACGCCGAGCTGCAGCCACACCGCCTTCGCGCCCACGGCGATTGCCTGGTCGATGACAGCCCCCACCTTGTGGGAGTTCACAAAGCAGTCCACGACGTCGATCGGGTGTTTTTCGGCGGGGATGTCCGCCAGGGAGTGGTAGCCCTTCTCCCCGTGGACGTCGTCACCGGGGAGATTGACCGGAATGATTTGCATGCCCATCCGGTCCCGGACGTACAGGGAAACCTCGTACGCCGAGCGCCATTCATTGGTGGTCAGGCCGACGATCGCCCACGTGCCTTTGGTTCGCATGAGGCGGTCAATGACTGCCGGATCGTTAACGTGGGCCATACTTCAACCTTACTCCTGCGGTCTTTCCGGGCGATCTTCGAATAAATGAATGAAATGCCTCGACAGCCTGCCGGGATGAATGAATATTACAATGTGGAATGACGGGATTTTGCGAAATCGTGCATCTCGGTTCTAGTAGGTAGTGACCATCCCGAGCGGCCGAGAGACCTGGATCGATGAAGCAGCAACCCCCGGTGACGTGAGGCGACCATTCCACGTAACTGTTCCTTGCTTTCCGAAGGAACTACGGGTGCTACTGCCAGGACCGATGGAGTGCTGTAAATGACCCCAGAGAATACTTCTGCCCTGCCCACTTTTGCCCGGATTCCGTCCGAGGCAACCCCACAAACCACTTCGGACGCGACGGCGAACGAAGCAGGGCTGCGTGACGCGCCCGGCTCCTCTCGCGGCTCTTCGGGATGGTCCCTGACCGAGCCCATGGACGGCGCTGTGCACGGCGTCCCCACCGACGGACCGGCGCGTCACCGCGGCACCACCTCCCAGCCCGGCACTGCAGCCAAGCCGGCAACGGCCGTGGCCGACACAGTTGCTTTCTGGGAAGAACAGGCACTCCGCCTCGACTGGGCGGCTCCCGACGGCGGAGCCCTCAGCGGAAACAACAACGGGAAACCCTGGCACACCGCCCACCGGCGCGTCCCGGCAGACCTGGATGCCGGCACCGGCCCGGACATCACCTGGTTCGAGGGCGGCAGGCTCAATGTTGCCTACAACTGCGTGGACCGCCATGTTGCCGCCGGCCGCGGTGACAAGGTGGCACTCCATTTCGAGGGCGAGCGGGGCGACCGCCGTGCCGTCACGTACGCGGAGCTGCAGCGGGAAGTGTCCAAGGCCGCGAATGCCCTCCTGGACCTGGGCATCACCAAGGGCGACCGCGTGGTCATCTATCTCCCGGTCATCCCCGAAACCGTCATCATCACCCTTGCCGTGGCCCGCATCGGCGCCATCCACTCCCTCGTGTTCGGCGGCTTCTCCGCTGAAGCACTGAAGTTCCGGGTGGAGGACACCGGCGCCAAGCTCCTGGTCACGACGGACGGCCAGTTCCGCCGCGGTGTGGCCGTGCCGGTCAAGGACAACGCCGACGCCGCGGTTGCCGGGGACAACGCGATCGAGCACGTCCTGGTGGTCAACCGCACCACCCCCGCGGACCAGCTGGCCGGCGTCCCCATGACGGAAGGCCGCGACGTGTGGTGGCACGACGCCGTCGGGCAGGCCTCCGATCTCCACGAAGCCGTTGCGTTCGACGCCGAAACTCCCCTGTTCATCATGTACACCTCCGGGACCACGGGTAAGCCCAAGGGCTTGGTCCACACCTCCGGCGGCTACCTCACGCAGGCATCCTGGAGCTTCGAGCACCTGTTCAGCAACCCCGACCCCGAGCTCCGGGACCGGGATGTGCACTGGTGCACCGCCGACCTGGCCTGGGTCACAGCCCACACCTACGAAATCTATGGCCCGCTGTCCAACGGCGTCACCCAGGTGATCTTCGAAGGCACGCCGAACACCCCGCATCCGGGGCGGCACTTCGAGATCATCGAACGCTATGGCGTCACCCAGTACTACACGGCGCCCACGCTGGTCCGCTCGCTCATGGGCTGGTTCCCCGACGGCGTTCCCGGCACGTGCGACCTCTCCTCCATCCGGATGCTCGGCACGGTGGGCGAAGCCGTCAATCCGGAGGCATGGCGTTGGCTGAGGCAGAACGTCGGCGCCGGCACCGCACCCGTGGTGGACACCTGGTGGCAGTCCGAGACCGGCGCCACCATCCTCTCCCCCGCCCCGACGGACACCGAGTTCAAGCCCGGCTGCGCAGCCCGCCCGCTGCCCGGCGTCAGCACCCGGATCGTGGACGACGCCGGCAATACCGTTCCGCCGGGCGTCCAGGGCTTCATCGTGGTGGACACCCCGGGGCCGGCGATTGCCCGCACCGTCTGGGGCAACCCGCAGCGCTACTTCGATTCGTACTGGCGCAAGTACGCCGCCCAGGGCTGGTTCCTCGCCGGGGACGGCGCCAAATACGACGACGACGGCGACATCTGGATCCTCGGGCGGGTGGATGACACCCTCAACGTCTCCGGCCACCTGCTCTCCACCATCGAGATCGAGTCGGCGCTCGTCTCCCACCCGAGCGTCGTTGAGGCCGGCGTCTGTCCGGTCGCGGACCCCAAGACCGGCCACGCCATCGTCGCTTTCGTGGTGCTGAAAGGCGGGGTTTCCGGCGAAGTGGCCGTCGAACTCCGCAACCACGTCGCGAGGGAGATCGGTCCGATCGCCAAGCCGCGCGACGTCGTCGTGGTCCCCGACGTGCCGAAGACGCGCAGCGGCAAGATCATGCGCCGGCTCCTCACCCAGCTTTTCGAGGGAACCACCCTCGGCGACACAACATCGCTCCAGAACGAACCGGCGATCGCCGGAATCCAGGAAGCCCTGGACGGCTACGCCGCCGCCGTCCCGGCGCCTCCCCTCTACGGACAGAAGTAAAGGAACAATCATGAACGACATCAGCAACGTTGCCCGTCTTTCCGAGCCGCTCAAGTTCGCCTACTGGGTGCCGAACGTTTCCGGCGGCCTGGTGGTCTCCACCATAGAACAGCGCACCGGCTGGGACTTCGACTACAACAAGAAGCTGGCCCGGATCGCCGAAAACTCCGGCTTCGAATACGCCCTGACCCAGACCCGCTACGCAGCCTCCTACGGTGCGGACAAGCAGCACGAGGCCACGTCCTTCAGCCTCGCGCTGCTGGCGGCCACGGAACGGCTCAAGGTCATCTCGGCCGTCCACCCCGGTATGTGGCACCCCGGCGTGCTCGCCAAGTTCATCATCACCGCGGACCACATCTCCAGCGGCCGCGCCGCCGTGAACATCGTCTCCGGCTGGCTCAAGAACGAGTTCACCAACTTTGGCCTCGAGTGGCTGGAGCATGACGAGCGCTACGTCCGCACCGAGGAATTCATCAAGGTCCTGCGCGGCCTCTGGACCGAGCAGGAATACAGCCAGTCCGGCGAGTACTACAACATCACCGACTTCACCCTGAACCCGGCCCCGGTGGATGTCCCCGGCCGTGCGCACCCGGAAATCTTCTTCGGCGGCAACTCCACCGCAGCCCAGGCGACGGCCGGCCGCGTGGCCGACTGGTACTTCTCCAACGGCAAGGACCTGGAGGGCTTCAAAGAGAACATTGCGGGTGTTGTGGCAGCGTCCAGCGAGACGCAGCGCGGGACCGAAGGCGCCCTGCCGGCACCCCGTTTCGGCCTCAACGGCTTCGTCATCGCCCGCGATTCCGAGAAGGAAGCCCGCGACACCCTCCGCGAGATCGTGGAGAAGGCACACAAGCCCGCTGTCCAGGGGTTCCGCGACGCCGTCCAGGAAGCCGGCGCGTCCACCAAGGACGGCAAGGGCATGTGGGCCGACTCGAGCTTCGAGGACCTGGTCCAGTACAACGACGGCTTCAAGACCCAGCTGATCGGCACCCCGGAGCAGATCGCCGAGCGGATCGTGGAGTACAAGAAAATCGGCGTGAACCTGTTCCTCACCGGCTACCTGCACTTCCAGGAGGAAGTGGCAGCCTTCGGCCAGGACATCCTGCCGATCGTCCGCGAACTCGAAGCCGACCTCGCCCGGAAGAACGGCACGGAATTTGACCTGTCCCAGGCGCCCGTGGCCAATGTCAGCACAACCACCGGGCTGGTGAACGCGTAATGGCTGACCGCAAGTTCGGTTTCCGCACCCGCGCCCTGCACGCCGGCGGCACCCCCGACGCCGAGCACGGCGCCCGTGCCGTGCCCATTTACCAGACCACGTCCTTCGTCTTCAAGGACACCCAGGACGCCGCCAACCTCTTCGCGCTGCAGAAGTACGGCAACATTTACTCGCGCATCGGCAACCCCACCGTGGCGGCGTTTGAGGAGCGCATTGCGTCCCTCGAGGGCGGCATCGGTGCCGTCGCGACGTCGTCGGGCATGGCCGCGGAGTTCATCACTTTTGCCGCCCTCACCCAGGCAGGCGACCACATCGTGGCAGCCTCCCAGCTGTACGGCGGAACGGTCACCCAGCTCGATGTCACGCTGCGCCGTTTCGGCGTGGACACCACGTTCGTTCCCGGCACCGACCCCGCGGACTACGCAGCCGCCGTCCGGGAGAACACCAAGGCGATCTTCGTTGAGGTGGTGGCCAACCCGTCGTCGGAGGTCCAGGACCTTGAGGGCCTGGCGAAGGTAGCGAACGACGCCGGCATCCCCCTCGTCGTTGACGCCACCTTGAGCACGCCGTACCTCGTGCGGCCGATCGAGCACGGCGCGGACATCGTGATCCATTCCGCCACCAAGTTCCTCGGCGGCCACGGCACTACGCTGGGCGGCGTGATCGTGGAGAGCGGCCGGTTCAACTGGGGCAACGGCAAGTTCCCCACCATGACCGAACCCGTGGCCTCCTACGGCAACGTCTCGTGGTGGGGCAACTTCGGCGAGTACGGATTCCTGACCAAGCTGCGCTGCGAGCAGCTGCGTGACATCGGTCCCGCACTGTCACCGCAGTCCGCATTCCAGCTGTTGCAGGGGGTCGAAACCCTTCCGCAGCGCCTGGACGAGCACCTGAAGAATGCCCAGGCCGTGGCGGAATGGCTCGAGGCCGACGAACGCGTCGCCTACGTGAACTTCTCCGGCCTGCCTTCCCACGCGCACTTTGAGCGGGCGAAGAAGTACCTGCCCCTGGGGCCGGGTTCGGTGTTCTCCTTCGGGGTCAAGGGCGGCCGCGCGGCCGGGCAGAAATTCATCGAGTCGCTGCAGCTGGCCTCGCACCTGGCCAACGTGGGTGACTCACGCACCCTGGTGATCCACCCCGGCTCCACGACCCACCAGCAGCTGAGCCCGGCCCAGCTGGAATCCGCCGGCGTCCCTGAGGACCTGGTCCGCATCTCGATCGGACTCGAGGACATCGAGGACATCCTGTGGGACCTGGACCAGGCCCTGGACGCGGCGCAGAAGGCCACGGCCGACGACGCCTTCCTCGACGAACCGGCCGACACCTGCGCAATTGGAGCGAACTGATGACTGTTGACGACCGCACCTGGGAAGGCCCCTCAGCGCCGGCTCGCCTGAACCTGCTCCGGCAGGCGAAGTCCATTGCCATTGTGGGCGCCTCGGACAAGCCTTCGCGGGCCAGCTACTTCGTGGCTACCTACCTGCAGTGCTCTACGCGGTACAAGGTGTACTTCGTGAACCCCGTTGTGAAGGAGATCCTTGGCCAGCCGACCTACGCCTCATTGGCCGACCTTCCCGAAAGCCCGGATATCGTGGATGTGTTCCGCAAGCACGACGATCTCCCGGGCGTCCTGGACGAGGCCATCGCAGCCGGTGCCAAGACCCTTTGGCTGCAGCTGGGTTCCTGGCACGAGGAAGTGGCCGCGGATGCTGAAACGGCCGGGCTCAATGTGGTGATGGACCGGTGCGTCAAGATCGAGCACGCCCGGTTCCACGGCGGACTCCACCTTGCCGGCTTCGACACCGGGGTAATTTCCTCAAAGCGCCAGGTCCTTGCCTGACCACACCCCGCTGATTAAGGCGCGCGGGCTACCGGCGGAACTTCCCCAGCCAGCTGCTGACGGAATCAAGGGCGGAATCCACCGTGGAATCGACCGCGGCTTCCACGGTGGAACCAATCTTCACACCGGGTTTTGCCGTGCCCATCCCGTCCAATTCCCAGGCTCCGGCGATGGCTGCCGCTGCATCGGCTTGAACTGCATCGGGCGTGATTGCGGCGCCCTGCTCATCGGCCTGATCCGGGGCACGTCCAGTCACGGCTTGACCGGACGCGGCCTTGCCCGGGGTGGCCTTACCGTGGTTGGCCTGTCCGGGATTTCCGTTGGCGCCGGGAGCCCGGCCTTCGCCGATCTGGGGCTGGCCCTTATCGCGCCCGGACGCGGCCGGTGCCGCGGTCTCGACTGCCGCATCCCCTGCATCAGCGGCTTGCGCGGCCGGCTCAGCTGCTGCGTGCACGGCCGCAGGGTGGGCCCGGTCAGTCTGCAGGAAGAGCGGAGAAACCCACGTGATCCGTCCGCCCCGGTCAGCAGCCACCGGCGCCAGGGGAAGGGTCCAGCCGGGCGACCAGTCGGTGGTGAGCTCTTGCACGGACCACGGCCCGGCGCCGTCTCCGGAAACCTGGCTCGTGGCGGCAACACCGCTGACGCCAAGGCCCATGCCGGCCAGGACTGCGAGCCCCACCACAGCGGGACGGTGCTTGCGCAGCCAGCGCTGCCGGGTCAGCTCATCCCGCGGGCCGGCCAGCATCAGCGCGAGCTCGGGCCCCGGAACGGGTGCATGCATCTCGGCCAGCGAGGCAATGGACAGGAGGGCGGCCCTGAGGTCGGGCACGTCCGTGTGGCCTGCGTCGAGCAGAAGCTGGTCGACGGTCCCAGAAAAATCATCCCTGGTGGTCATGGCGCCACGTAGTCCTTTACGGCCGAATGTTCACGGAGTCTGTCCAAAGCACGTCGCTGAAGCTGTTTTACGGCTCCGGCGCTCTTCCCCATAATTTCGGCCACTTGCTCCACCGTAAGATCCGCAATGATCCGCAGGGTCAGCACTTCCTTCTGGTCCTCCCCCAGCACCTCCAGCAGCGCCAGCACTTCCCCGGGCGCTACCCGCAGCATGGCCGCCGCTTCGGCCGATGAGGATTCCCGCCGGTCAAGTTCAGGTTCGAAACGTTGTTTCGCGGGGGTCCGGCTTTGCCTACGGTGATCATCAACCATCCGTGCATGCGCCACCGAAAACAGGAAGGTCCGAAGTCCGTTGGCACCGCCGCTGATCGAATCGATGCGGGGCAGAACCGCCAGGAAGACATCCTGCATGGTGGCCTCCGGGTCCTCGACACCACGTGCGGTCAGGTATCCCAGTACCTGCGACGCATAGCTCCGGTAGACCAGGTTGAACAACTCGCCATCGCGGCCCTTGAGGGCATGCAATGAATCGTCGGTCAGAGCGTCTGTCACGGACGTGTGGCTTTCGTTCAAGGGAGATGGCTACATCACTGTATGGCCATCAAGTGGCGGCGCGGGTGGTATCCCGCCCACAACTTTACCCCGGGTAACCAAGATGAAAGACCGGCAGATACCGTGCACTCCTGTCCGGCCTCCTGCTGAACCGGCTTCGGACAAAAAGGGGCCGGGCCGGAAACCTGATGGGGGACAGTTCCAGCCCGGCTCTCTTTTTGCAGTCAAGCGCCGGATTCGAACCTGATGGGGGACAACTTCGAACCCGGCGCTTTCATAGTGGTAATCGTCACGGCACCGCCGCAGGTTACGCGAAATCCAAAAAAACTTCAAAAAAATCCAGCCACCGATTCCGGACGGGGTCAGAGGTGGGACAGCCGTTGGCGGAGCCAAAGGATAACGGCCTCACCCTGCCTCCGTTGAAAGGCCCGGACGGTAGGCAGCCCTGGCGGAGGAGGCTGCCTCCCGGCGTCGGTGAAGTACGCACCCAGGCCCGACAACACCCGATTAATGCCGTCTGCCGTGGCCGGGGCAAATACCTGGTGGGACCGCAGAACGGACTCCACATCGAACCCGGGATCGTAGACACGCACATTGAGGAGGGCTGTGAGGCCGTCGATCCAGGGCGAGCCGATGCACGCCCACGGCCAGTCCACCAGCACCGCCCGGTTGCGGGCCGTCATCAGGATATTGTCGGACCGCACGTCCGTGTGCACGATCGAGGTCCCGGCGAGGTCCTGGAGCCCGGCTTCGGCGAGCTGCCCCAAAGCCTCGAGGTTCGTCAGGATCCACGGGTCGCAGCCTTCGGGTGGGTCCGTGCCGATCCGCTTCCAGCCTTCGAACGCGTCGGCCAGTTCGTG
The DNA here is from genome assembly GCF_018613775.1 of Arthrobacter sp. ISL-69. Classification (NCBI taxonomy): domain Bacteria; kingdom Bacillati; phylum Actinomycetota; class Actinomycetes; order Micrococcales; family Micrococcaceae; genus Arthrobacter; species Arthrobacter sp. ISL-69. The sequence goes on along the minus strand of NZ_JAGGPO010000019.1, from coordinate 183,009 downwards.
CTCCAGTGGCGGTAGGTGGCCCAGGGCAGGAGGGACGGGTGTCCGCGAGAGTTCGAGCAGTGCGTCCAACACACTTGTCAGTTCCGCTGTACGCCAGGGCAGGTGCGGGTGGCGGCCCTCCACATCGCTGAGGATGAGGGCGACCCACTCACCGTCGTCGAAGGTGCCGATCAACGACGGCGCGGGGACGCCGGCCGGCAGTGCGGCAGTCACCGCTGCTTCCTTTCGGTGGATGGCAGGCGAGTGCTCATTCAGCCGTGGACTCACCGCCTTGACGAAGGCCCTTCCGCCCGAAACCGTCAGGATCCTGTCGGCCGTGCCCGGAGAAAATCCTCCCTGCTGACCCGTTGCCTGGGCAACCGGCGAACCCAGTATCTGCTCGATTCCCGACTGCACGTGGCCCGGCAAATCGGCCCAGCTGATGCGGGGACTCCACGCCGACTGCATGAACCCATTATTGCCCGCCCAGCGGCAGCTTCCGCACGCCTTCGGGAGGGCTTAGCAGTGGTGGTGCCGGGCGCCAGCCGGCGTCTGCGTCAGGCGCCCGTCAATAAGCGGGACAGCGCCGAAGCCAGCTCCGAAGCGTCGGGCCCGAGGCGCCGGCCCGTCTCGCGGGCCCGGTCCATCCGTCCGACGCGCAGATCGGCATCCACGAGCCAGGCAACCAGTTCGAGCCGGGCTGCCCCGGCCATCGCGGCCGAAGACGCAAGGCTTTGGGCGGCGGCACTGGCCGCCTCATGGTCCCCGCTGTCCAAGGCGCTGATGACGTTATTGACCCTGGACGGGAGCAGGACCAGGAAAAGGTCCAGGAATTCGAGAAGCCGGCCCTGGGAATGCACTCCCCCGGCCAGCTCCTGCACTCGCGAGCGGTCAAGGACCGGTTCCCTGTTGATGCGGGCACGGTAACGGCGCGGGCCATGTTCCTGCCTCGCGTGCCGGTCCGGCGACTCTGGCGCTGACCCGGTTATCGCTTTGTCTGACTTCAAGCTGAGACCCATGATGTCCACCTCTTCCTTGGCGGTCCGGTGAGTTACCTTCGAGGGTTCCCGTTCCCCGCGAAGCGCCGGTGAGTCCAACATAGGAAGAGCGGCCGGCCCGGTCACGAGTGACCGGTACCCGTCATCGCAGCTGCGGCCACCTGCATGGCGCGCTCCGCTACGCATCGTCCGCCCCCGCCATGGGCTGACCGCCCCGAGCCCGGCACCGTGGGAGGTTCCGATCCTGTAACGCTCCGCCGGGAGGGGTTCCGTGGCCGGGCGGCGGATGTCACGATACGGGCATGAGCGAGGAAGCGATGGCCGTATCTGCCGCCGGTGCGGCAGCGGCCCCGAAACATGTGACACGACTGGTCAGCACCGGGTCCGCAGCGACCCGCGCCATGCGGGAGCAGGCCCGCCGGCGCCGGGACGCCGAAGCGAAACTGCAACAGCATCTGCTTCAATTGCGCGACAAACAGGCGGAATAGCCGGCATACACGACGACGGCGGACGTCAGTTGCTTTTCAGTCTCACGATGTCAGGTTTAGTCCAGAATCAGGTCGTTGACCACGATGGTCTGGTCGCGGTCCGGGCCGACGCCGATGGCCGAGAAGCGCGTGCCGGACAGCTTCTCGAGCGCCAGCACGTAATTGCGGGCGTTCTCCGGGAGGTCCTCCAGGGTGCGCGCCGCGGTGATGTCCTCGGTCCAGCCTTCGAAGTACTCGAAGATCGGCTTGGCGTGGTGGAACTCGGTCTGCGTCATCGGCATTTCGTCGTGCCGGACGCCGTCGACGTCGTAGGCCACGCAAACCGGGATCTGCTCGATGCCGGTGAGCACGTCCAGCTTGGTGACGAAGTAGTCCGTGAAGCCGTTGACGCGGGAGGCGTGGCGGGCCAGTACGGCGTCGTACCAGCCGCAGCGGCGCGGACGGCCGGTGTTGACACCGAACTCGCCGCCGGTTTTCTGCAGGTACATGCCCATCTCATCGAACAGTTCCGTGGGGAACGGGCCGGCGCCAACACGGGTGGTGTACGCCTTGATGATGCCGATGGAACGCGAGATCCGGGTGGGGCCGATGCCTGAGCCCACCGAAGCGCCGCCAGCAGTCGGGTTGGAGGACGTAACGAACGGGTACGTGCCGTGGTCCACGTCCAGGAACGTGGCCTGGCCGCCTTCCATCAGCACAACCTTGCCCTCGTCCAGGGCCTTGTTCAGCACCAGCGTGCTGTCGATGACCAGCGGGCGCAGTCGCTCGGCGAAGGACAGGAAGTAGTCCACGATCTCATCCACCTCGATGTCCCGGCGGTTGTAGACCTTCACCAGGAGCTCGTTCTTCTGGCGGAGCGATCCCTCAACCTTCTGGCGGAGGATGGAGGCGTCAAAAACGTCCTGCACGCGGATACCGAGGCGGGCCACCTTGTCCATGTAGGCAGGGCCGATGCCGCGGCCGGTGGTGCCGATGGCGCGGCTGCCCAGGAACCGCTCAGTGACCTTGTCCAGGACCTGGTGGTAGGGCGCAACCAAGTGGGCGTTGGCCGAGACGCGCAGTTTGGAGGTGTCCGCGCCGCGGGCTTCCAGGCCATCGATCTCCTGGAACAGGGCCTCGAGGTTCACCACACAGCCGTTGCCGATGATCGGAACTGCGTTGGGGCTCAGGATGCCGGCAGGAAGGAGCTTGAGCTCATACTTCTCACCGCCTACGACGACGGTGTGCCCGGCGTTGTTGCCGCCGTTCGGCTTCACCACGTAGTCAACGCGGCCACCAAGCAGGTCAGTGGCTTTACCTTTGCCTTCGTCGCCCCATTGGGCTCCGACGATCACGATTGCTGGCATGGGATCCTCCCCCATTCGTTCGGGCCGGACCGCAGCCGGTTCACCAAGGTGACCCGCCAAGGGACAGCGCCGTTCATGAGAATGCCCCGAATTCCACTGCCGAGCCTGCGCGGCCACTAGGCCGACAGTCACAGCGCAAGAGTTCCGGGGCTCTTACCACCCAAGTTTAGCCGATATGGGGCCGGACCACGGTGACGGCCAATTCCGGACGACACGCCGGGCTGTCTGGTATATGCGACATTGGCCGCCGCATCGCCGTTGTTATGCGGCCCTTGACCCTGTGACATGGAACATAACAGCCAGCACGAGGAGTAACCATGGCAGCAGGAAGCACTACCGTCGAGGCCCGGTCAATAGAAATGATCCCGCCCCGCGAGCGGCACGGCCACCCGAGGGGGCAGTTCACGCTCTGGTTCGGGGCGAACGCGCAGATCACCGCAATCGTTGACGGCGCCCTCGCGGTTGTATTCGGCGCGGACGCGTTCTGGGCCATCATCGGCCTCCTGCTGGGCAACGTCGTCGGCGGCGCAGTCATGGCACTGCACTCCGCCCAGGGGCCGAAACTGGGGCTTCCGCAGATGATCTCCAGCCGGGCCCAGTTCGGTGTCTACGGTGCCGTGATTCCGCTGGTTCTGGTGATCCTGATGTACATCGGCTTCGCGTCCACCGGCACGGTGCTGTCCGGACAGGCCATCAACCTCATGCTGGGCGTGGATGCCCCGGCAGTGGGCATCCTGATCTTTGGCGCCGCCACCGCGTTCCTGGCAATCCTCGGCTACAAGTACATCCACGCCCTTGGCCGCATCGCAACAGTGGTGGGCCTGGCCGGCTTCCTGTATCTGACGGTTGCCGTGTTCACCAGGTTCGACGTGGGCCAGATCATGTTCCTGAAGGGCTTCGAGTGGCCCACCTTCCTCACCGCGATAGCCCTGGGCGCAGGCTGGCAGCTCACCTTCGGCCCTTACATCGCCGACTATTCGCGTTACCTGCCCCAGTCCACGTCAGAGCGCAAGACCTTCTGGTACACGTTCGCCGGCTCGGTGGGCGGCGCCCAGTGGGCGATGACGCTGGGCGCCCTCGCGGGCGGGCTCTCCGCTGCAGGCCTGGGCGGCGATTTCCTCAAGAACCAGGTGGGCTACATGGGCGACCTGGCCGGTGGAGGGCTGATCGCGATCTTCATCTACCTCATGATCGTCACGGGCAAACTCACCGTCAACTGCCTCAACGCCTACGGTGCCTTCATGTGCTCGGTGACCATCAGCACGGCCATCAACCGGCGGGACTCGGTCTCACGGGCAGCCCGGATCGTCTTCATCATCGCCGTCATCACGGCCAGCGTGTTGATAGCGCTCTTCGCCAGCAAGGACTTTTTGAACGTCTTCAAGAACTTCGTCCTGCTGCTGCTGATGGTGTTCACGCCGTGGTCCGTCATCAATCTCGTGGACTACTACAAGATCTCCCGCGACCGGCTGGACATCCCGGCCCTGTACAACCCGGACGGCCGCTACGGTCGCTGGAATGTCCCGGCCCTGGCCTCCTACGGGATTGGTGTCCTGGTCCAGGTGCCGTTCCTCGCCCAGGCGCTCTACACAGGGCCGGTTACCAAGTGGCTGGGAGGCGCGGACATTTCCTGGATCGTGGGCATCCTCGTCACCATGGCGGTGTACTACCCGTGGGCCAAAGCCACCAACCGTGCGCCGGCCGAGACGATCTACCCGGCGGCCGTATCCGGGAGCGTCGAGAAAGCCGCCACTCCGGCAGTGACCGGCTGACCGGCAATAGGGTCCCGGGGGCTGCGGGAGCCCCCGGGACCGGTTCCGGGTCCCACATTTCGCAGGGCTTGATAGACTGATAAGGATCGATCAGGAATCGGTCCACTCACCACATTTTCAACCACACCGAACCTAGGCGTGCCGGTATTTGGCATGCCCGCGTCAGGTGTGGCAGCGTCACCGATCCCGCAGGAGACACAGCAATACATGACAGCCTTGGCTACTGAATCTTTCCGCGAGCAGCTTCTGAGCCGCCGTTACGAACCCAACGTCGCAGCTGTCAACGAGCTGTGCGACACCCTCCAAGGCGTCAAGCCGGACACCGTGGTCCCTTATGTTGACCCGATGCACGACGTCGACGAGTGCCGCATCATCAGCCTGTACTCCAACATCGGCACCGCCGATGAATCCGGCTTCATCACCGCCGGCGACAACGAAGCCGCCACCCGCATGCTCGGCGTGCAGTGGAAGCTGGGCCTCCGCCCCGAATTCGTCATGCCGTGGAACGTCCACCCGTGGCACACCCCCGGCGAGCCGAACGGCAAGTTCACCCCGGACCAGATTTCCGCCGGCCTCAAGCCGCTCCTGAAGTTCCTTGCGCTGGTCCCCCGCGCGTCCGTGATTGTGGCCCACGGCACCGAGGCCAATCGCCTGGCCCAGCTGCTCCTTAAGACCGAAGTGCCGCTGCTGTGGCGCCGCGGCCTGAAGACCTACAAGGTCCGCTCGCTCAGCGGCCGCGCCTTCGCCGGAACCGAAGCCCGCCAGCAGCAGTACCTCGACGAGATGCACGTTGCCTACCTGGACGCGATGGCCCGCACCGGCCTCACCAAGGCGAACTAAATAGACCGAACCACGTACGACGGCGGCCCCCCACCTTTCCAGGTGAGGGGCCGCCGTCGTATGTTCAGTTATTTGCCTTCGATGGCCGCCTTGGCGGAAGAATCGGAGTCATTGAGGAACTTCTCAATGCGTTCCGGTTCCTCTGCCTCACCGATGGCCGAGGAGGCGCGGCCCAGGGAGTACAGGGCACGCAGGAAGCCGCGGTTGGGTTCGTGTTCCCACGGGATGGGTCCCACCCCGCGCCAGCCGTTGCGCCGCAGTGAATCGAGGCCGCGATGGTAGCCGACGCGGGCGTAGGCGTAGGACTCGATGGTCCGGCCCTCAGCCCAGGCTTCCTCGGCGAGTACAGCCCACAGCAGCGACGAAGTGGGGTGCTTCTCCACCAGGTCCAGGGCTTCCTGGCCGGCATCCAGCTGCGCATAGACCTCAGTCTCGGCCGGCAGGAGCGTGGGCTCGGGACCCATCAGGTTCCTGCGGAACTCGTCGGACATCTAGAAGGTCTTTCCGGCCGAGCCAAGCTGCTTCGTGGCTTCAACAACGCGGGCTGCCAGGCCGGCTTCGGCCGAGGCGCCCCAGACGCGCGGATCGTAAGTCTTCTTGTTGCCCACCTCGCCGTCAACCTTGAGCACGCCGTCGTAGTTCTTGAACATGTGGTCGGCCACGGGACGCGTGTAGGCGTACTGGGTGTCGGTGTCGATGTTCATCTTGATGGTGCCGTAGGAAACGGCGTCGGCGATTTCCTGGTCGGATGAGCCGGAGCCGCCGTGGAACACGAGGTCGAACGGGTTTCCCTTGCCGATCTTGGCACCGACCTGGGCCTGGATGTCCTTCAGGATCTCCGGGCGCAGCTTCACGCCGCCCGGCTTGTACACGCCGTGCACGTTGCCGAAGGTCAGGGCAGTGATGTAGCGGCCGTTCTCGCCGGCACCCAGGGCTTCGATGGTTGCGAGGGCGTCTTCCACAGTGGTGTAGAGCTTCTCGTTGATCTCGTTTTCGACGCCGTCTTCCTCGCCGCCGACGGTGCCGATCTCGACCTCAAGGATCATTTTTGCAGCAGCGGTGCGCTCCAGGAGTTCCCGGGCGATGCGCAGGTTTTCCTGCAGGGTCTCGGCGGAGCCGTCCCACATGTGCGAGTTGAAGAGCGGGTTGCGGCCGGCCTTGACCTCGGCTTCGGAGGCTGCCAGCAGCGGCAGGACAAAGCCGTCCAGCTTGTCCTTGGGGCAGTGGTCGGTGTGGAGCGCGATGTTGACGCCGTAGTTCTTGGCCACTTCGCGGGCGAAGGCGGCGAAGCCCAGGGAGCCGGCAACCATGTCCTTGGTGGAGGCGCCGGACCAGTAGGCCGCACCGCCGGTGGAAACCTGGATGATGCCGTCGGACTCGGCGTCGGCAAAACCACGGAGCGCAGCGTTCAGGGTCTGCGACGACGTGACGTTGACTGCGGGGAATGCGAAGCCGCCCGCCTTGGCGCGGTCGATCATCTCGGAGTAGATCTCTGGGGTTGCAATGGGCATGCTGACTCCTAAAGTGAATTTCGTCTACGGGCTGTGTTGACCCTGGAGTGAACCTCGTCGGCTAGCACCCATCCTAGTCATTTCTGCGCAGGGACAGTGTTTCGGGTCACGGGGACGGGTAACACTTTGCGCTGTGCCCGCCCGGATGGCAGGCCGCGGCGACGGTGCCGAACTAGACGTGCTGGCTGAAGACGTGCCGGCGGATCCAGGCGTGCATGGCGATGGCCGCCGCGGACGCCGCGTTGATGGAGCGGGTGGAGCCGAACTGTTCGATCGAGAGGGTGTCCCGGGCCGCCTCATGGACTTCCGGGGTCAGGCCCGGACCTTCCTGGCCGAACACCAGGACGCAGTTCTTCGGGAGCTCGTAGGTTTCCAGCGGCACGGAGTCGGGGAAGATGTCGATGCCGATGATCGCCAGCCCCTCCCGCTGCGCCCACGCCACGAAATCCTCCACGGTGGGGTGGTGGCGGACGTGCTGGTAGCGGTCGGTGACCATGGCGCCGCGGCGGTTCCAGCGGCGCCGTCCGATGATGTGCACTTCCTTGGCCAGGAACGCGTTGGCGGTCCGCACCACGGTGCCGATGTTCATGTCGTGCTGCCAGTTTTCGATCGCTATGTGGAACTCGTGGCGCTTCGAATCCAGGTCGGCCACGATGGCCTCGTGCTTCCAGTAGCGGTATTTGTCCACCACATTGCGGCGGTCCCCGTCGGCCAGGAGGTCAGGGTCCCAGTGCCCGCCCTGGGGAAACTCACCTTCCCAGGGCCCGACGCCGACCTCCGCCTTGGGCTCCGGTTCCTCCTCGGGCGGGGGAACGGGCAGGGCTGGGGTCTGGGGGTGGTCAGTCACCCCTCAACTCTAGCCGCGCCCGTCCCGGGACCGGATGCGGGCGGAACTAGCCGTCCAGCTTCCAGCGGTTGGCCCGGTAGGAGTTGGCGATCTTCTCCAACGCTTCCGGATTGGCGCTCCAGTAGCTCTCGTGTCCGCTGACGCCCATCATCTGCGGAGTGCCCCACGGGGTCACGCTGAACAGGTTGACGGCCCGGATGGCGCCGCCGCCGGCATTGGTGCACGTGAACCCGACCACGACGGCCTCTGCGCGGCGGAACTCCCGGATTTCCGGCGCCGACGACTCAAAATTGGAGACGCATTTGTGGCCCACGAGGTGCTGCGGCAGTTCAGCGGCGGGGATGGCCTTGAGCTTCGCCTCGATGTCCTTGATGGCTGCCTGGACCTTTGCCGGCTCCTTGCCGTACTTGCCCTCCTCAGCTTCAGCGAAGAAGGAGAAGGCCGTGGAAATGCCGTCACCGTCGCGCTCATCGGTGCCCCTGGCGACTTGCTGCATGGGGGCGCCGGTGGCCGGGTCCGTGGTGATCCCGAATGTTTCGTCGCTGCTCCACGAAGCCAGGTACGAGAAGGAGGATTCGCCGGTGACAAAGCGCTTGAAGAGCGGGTCGTCGGCTGCCGGAATGTTGGCGGGGCCCTGAAGTTCGTCCCACCCCTGGGGAAGGGGAAAGGCACCGGCCGGCATGTCGTCCGAGGAGGCATCCTCCGACGGCGCGGCGGATCCCTCGGGGGCGGCGCCCTCCTCCGCCGCTTCAGAAGCTGCGGCTTCAGAGGACGGCGCCACCGGCACAGGGTTGTCCTCGGCCTGCGGTTTGCTGAACGCCGGAATGACCCAAACGAACACGGCGACCAGCGCAATGATCACGGCAGCGGCGACGGCGCCGAGCACAATGATCAGGTTCTTGTTGTTGCGCGGCTGCTGCGGGGGCTGCCCCGGGAAGTTCTGTGTGGGGTGGGGCTGCTGGGGGTGTGGCGGCGGCGGTGCGCCGTAGTTGTTGCTCATTTGCGGGCCCTTTCAGGTGCTTGCTGGCATCCTGCGGTTCCCGGGATGCCTGGTGATGTCCGGCGGCGGGGACCTGCCGGCGCGGGCCGGCACAACAAACCACCGCAGACATCCCCCGATCCGCGGCCGCTGGCACACTGGTGCCAGCTACGAGCCTAGTGGACGGCGTCGGGATGCGCTGGGCGCGTTCCGTCATTCTCCGGACGCCGGATGTTCCGGTGCCCGAAAAATGACAGACTGGGACCCGGAACCGGCCCATCAGCGTTGGAGGATCACCATGGCAAAATCAGACGAAGTACGTTCATCGGCATCGGTTTACCGAAGTGGCCAGGAAATCGAATGCTGGCTGACGGACATGGACGGCGTCCTGGTCCACGAAAACCAGCCGATCCCCGGTGCCGCGGAACTGATCCAGCGCTGGGTGGACACCTCCAAGCGCTTCCTGGTCCTCACCAACAACTCCATCTTCACGCCCCGGGACCTGGCCGCGCGGCTGCGTTCCTCCGGACTGGAGATCCCGGAGGAGAACATCTGGACCTCGGCGCTGGCCACGGCGCAGTTCCTGAAGGACCAGGTGCGCGGCTCGGAATCCGGGAACCGTGCCTACACCATCGGCGAGGCGGGACTCACGACGGCGCTGCACGAGGCCGGGTTCATCCTCACCGACCAGAACCCGGACTTTGTGGTGCTCGGCGAAACGCGCACGTACTCGTTCGAGGCCATCACCATGGCGATCCGCCTGATCCTGGCGGGTGCCCGCTTCATCGCCACCAACCCGGATGCCACCGGCCCGTCCAAGGACGGCCCCATGCCCGCCACCGGAGCCATCGCGGCCCTGATCACCAAGGCCACCGGCCGCGAACCGTACATTGTGGGCAAGCCGAACCCCATGATGTTCCGTTCGGCCATGAACCAGATCGACGCCCATTCCGAGACCACCGCCATGATCGGCGACCGGATGGACACCGACATCATCGCGGGCATGGAGGCCGGACTGCACACCGTGCTGGTCCTCAGCGGAATCACGCACAGGGACGACATCGCCGCCTATCCGTTCCGGCCCAACCAGATCCTCAACTCGGTGGCGGACCTCAAGAGCCAGATCTAGCCTCATTCGGACTGCGGCGGCCGTGCACCGGTTCAGAACGCGGTCAGCTTGCCGCCGCCCGAAGGCAACGGGAAGATTTCGTCCTGCAGTTCTTCGATGATGGGCCGGTACACGAACGGGTTCCACTGCGGGCTGGCATGCGCCGGCAGGGCATCGTCGGTGCGCCGGTCGTTGGACACCATGTTCGCGGCAAACGTCTGCGCCCACGCTTCGCGGGCCGTCCGGTAGTTCACCGTGCCGTCGCGAGGGTTGCCGATGAAGGCCATCCGGGTCGCACCGATCTTGCCGGCGAACCGGGTGGCGTCGAAATGGTAGATGTAGGCCGATTCGGATTGGATCAGCACACTGGACGGAGCGATCGGTGACAGCTGCTCCAGGCTCTGGTCCACCACCTGGCGCCAGGTCCGTTCGTCCTTGTGCGCGATGCGTTCGCCGAGTTCATATCCGCCGCGCAGGACGGTGGGAACGCGGAACCCGCCTTCGTAGAGGACAACCACACCCTCGAACCAGCTCTGGTCCAGGACGTCGAACTTGCTGTAGGGGCTGGAGTCGAGCAGGATGAACTCCACTTCCACTCCGTGCAGCTCGAGCAACCGGGCAGCGACCTGCGTCGCCACCATCCCGCCGAAGCTGTGGCCGTAGAAGTACAGGCTGGTCAGCTGCTTTTCCCGAACGTACTCGATCACCTCAATCACGATCTGGTCAATGTCCAGCCCCTCGTTGGAATACCCGACGGCGGCAAGCTGGCCGCGCTGGCGCAGCGTGCCGCGCAGGGAATTGAGGATCCACTGCGCCTCCTCCCAGCTGGTCTTGTAGCCGGGAAACAGGATCCAGCTGGAGTGCGGGTAGTAGCTCTCCGCAAAGTCGTCGCCCACCGTCAGGATCCTGTTGGTCCGGCGCTCCGCCTGGACATGCCGGGTGAAGAACATGTCGGTGGCCAGCAGGGACGCCGCACCCGCCCCGACCAGGAAATTCCGCCGGGAAAATCTCTTGAGTTCGGCGGCATGCCTGAGGAGGCGTCCCTCGGCTGATCCGGGGCCGCCCTCGGGGTGTGGCTCCTGGGCACATGGCACACCTCTACCGTAGCCACAGCGGAAGCCGGATATAAAACGCGATGGATGGTGCTAGTTCGCATTCCCGGACGGACGGGCAGGAACGACGCCGACAGCGTCCTTCCGGCCGGCTTTGGCGTTCTCCCGCCGGGAAATCTCCAGGCCGATCGCGTCGTACCGTGCCAGGAGTTCGGTCCCGGCGATTGCAGCGGGATCGTCCAGCATTCCGAACACGGAGTCGCTGGCCGCAAGAAGTTCGTCGTCGGAGTACTGGGCCAGCGGACCGCAGCCCGACGGGTCAATCGACGCCGCGAATTCCCCGGTGATTTCAAGTGTTCTGGAACCCGCGCCGGAATCTGAAGCAAGGTCGTCCCGCCGTGGCATGAAATCCAGCGAAACCCCGGACCCGGTGGACACGCCGCCTTCGCTGGCGCCGCCGTCGATCGCATTGAGGTCGTTGCGGAGCCCGACCAGGGCGGCTGATTCGACGAAAGCAGCAAGGGAGAAGTCCACGCGGATGTGGGCGGTGATGCCCATCCGGCGGATGCGGCGAATAACCATCACAAGGGCGGGGCGGGAGTCGTGGTTGAGGCTCCCCCGGACGTCAATCCGGACAACATCCGAGGTGACGTCGAGCTTAACGAGGGCGCGAAGTTTGCGGTCCATAGGTACTCCAAAAAAGGGTGTCTATGGCCGACGGCTCAACCTCGGCCAGCGTATCCTCCCCGCACCGCCGGCACAAGCCTGCGGTCAGGGCGCAGGCGTGGTGCGGGCCGGCAGCGGATGATCGGCCCCGGCCCGCACCGGCTAGCTTGCCTGAGTTCGGCCCTGTCCGCGGTTCTGGCCCTGGCCCGGTTCCTCGAAGTGGGTGCGCGCCTCCGTGCCGCCCACCGAATCCACCAACGACCTGGCGATGTCCCGGAGCTTGACGTTGCTGTTGCTGGATGCATCCGTCAGGATCTGGACCGCCGCCTCCTGGCTGCAGCGGTTCTGCGCCATGACGATTCCCACGGCGATATCGATGGTGGTCCGGGACTCCAACGTGGCCCGGAGGTTGGTGGCGCTGTCTGTGTGCAGCGAAAACCTGACGGCCAGACGGAGCGCCTGCGAAATTTCACGCGTGTAGCCCCTGGCGCGGGCCGCTGCCTTCTCGTCGAATTTGCGCGGATCGTCCGAGTAGAGGTTCAGCGCGGCCTTGGCGTCGCCCTGGAGGTGGAACGGGAGGGACAGCACCGACCGAAGCCCGTGCGAGGCGACGGCATTTGCGTAGTCAGGGCCCCAGCGGTCCTCCTCGAAGAGGTCCGGAACGTGGACTTCCCGTTCCTCCTCCGCAGCCGTCAGGCAGGGCCCCTGGGACAGCGAATACTGGATCTCGTCCACCTCGCGCGCGGAATCGCTGCTCCAGCCGATGGTGGCCGCCTTGCGGTCCCGGAGCAAAGTGATGCCGCACAGCGCGTCGTCGCCGTCGCCCGCCATCTGGTGCGCGGAAAAGCGCGCCAGTTCGTTGAGGAAGTCCTCGAAATCCGCACTCTCCAGGATGAGGTTCTGGATCTGGTCAACGGTGGTGGGGCTTGGGTTGGACGGGAGCATGGCGCGTTTTCTCCAGGGACAGGTGCACGGGGTCGTAAGGCAAATGGTAAGCCACCGGCGGAGGACCGTCCACGCAGGCTTAGCCACCGGAAGCTGGTCTTCGAGGACACCGGATCGGCATTGGGGCCGGGTATTGACTCCCAGAGCGCGCATGGAAGCATAAACGTGTCGGAACAGCCCTGATGCCGGGCGCGCTGTGAACCGACAGGCAGAAGGTTGTCCGATGGTTGCGGCTCGCGGAGGTGGATCGTCGATCCGTACTGCGGCCGTGGCCGCCGTGGTTGCATCCGGCATGGCGCTGGGCGGCTGCACCTTCGGTCCTGAGCCGGGCCCCTCGGAACCGGCGGTGCCGACGTCGACGCCCCCGCCTCAGCCACCGATACCCACCCGCGATCTAAAATCACACCTTGAGCGGTACAGCCAAGGTCTGATCGACGCCGGTGCCCCAGCGGTCCTCCTCGAACTGCGTGTCGGCGCGGAGGCCTGGACTCATGCCGCCGGTGTCCGGAACTCCGCGGGCGAAGCGGCCCGGGCCACCGACCCCGTCCACGTCGGCGACCTCACGCAGCCCCTGGTGGCGGTCTCCGTCCTGAAACTCGCGGAGGAAGGCAGGCTCTCCCTCGATGAACCGGCCAGCACCTACCTGCCGGAGCTCCAGGGCCTGCTCCACCAACCCGAGCCCTACACCGTGCGGCGACTCCTCGGCCACACCTCCGGCATGCCCGACTACCACGGTCCATTGCTGGATGCAGTTTCTCCGCGGCAGGCCCTCGCCACCCGGCTGAGCCCCGAAGACAAACTCGCGTTGGCCGCAACTCTCCCCTGGCAACGGCGCCGCGCCCAAAGCTTCAGCTACTCGAATTCCAACTACATCGCCCTGGGCCTGATCGTCGAACGTCTCCGGGGGCGGCCGCTCGCTGACGTGCTGTGGGCCGACGTCGGGCAGCCCCTGGGCCTCGGCGGTACCCGGCTGACAGACGACGGGCCGGTACCTGAGGGCATGGTCCACGGCTACACGCTCATCGACGGTGAACCCGTGGACACCACCTATGCCGCCCTTCACAGTGGTTCCGGGGCCACCGGCCTCGTGTCGACGATGGCTGACTTGAACAAGTTCTTCGACGCGCTGTTGGACGGTCGGCTGGTACCGCGGGATCGGGTGGCGGAAATGCAGGGACCAATCCACGCCGAATACGGGCTCGGCCTATTCCAGTGGAACGACAGGTGCACGAACGGCTTCTACTACGGCTATGTCGGCGACGTCCCGGGATACGGTACGGTCGCCATGGCCAGTGCCGACGGGAGCCGGCGGCTTGCCTTGGCAGTGGCATACCCGCCGCGGCCGTTCCCCCAGGGCACCGCCGCGCAAGGCACCAACGCGATCGCGTCCGGGATGACCCAAGTCGCGGAAGACGCCCTCAACGGCAGCTGTCGCCTCGGTGGAGGTGTCTGGTTCGGGGAAGGTCCTTGAAGTTCCGAGCGGGAATCCCTAGCTCAGGCCGAGTTCGTCCTTGCCGAACGCAAACAGGTACGGCACGCCGGTCTCGGCTTCGATCTTTTCCTTGGCCCCGGTGTCGCGGTCCACGATGACGGCGACCGCGACTACGTTGCCGCCGGCGTTGCGGACACCCTCGACGGCGGTCAGCGCGGAGCCACCCGTGGTGGACGTGTCCTCAAGCACCAGGACCTTGCGGCCCTCCACCGAAGGGCCTTCCACCTGGCGGCCCATGCCGTAGGACTTCTGCGCCTTCCGGACAACGAAGGCGTCCACGTTGCGGCCGGCGTCCACGGCGGCGTGCATCACTGCGGTGCCCACCGGGTCGGCGCCCATGGTGAGGCCGCCGGCGCACTCGAAGTCGATCCCGGCGTCATCGATCAGCGAGAGCATGACCTGGCCAACGAGTTTGGACGCTTCGTGGTGCAGGGTGATGCGGCGGAGGTCGATGTAGTAGTCGGCCTCGGCTCCGCTGGACAGGATCACCTTGCCGCGGACCACGGCGAGTTCCTTGATGAGTTCAAGCAGGCGGGCACGGGCGGCAGAGGCATCAAGCGGGGCAGTCATGGGGTCCACTTTAGTGGGTCAGGGATTTGTGACGGCGCGGCCAAGGGACTTTCTACTCTATGCAGCTTCCCCGGGGAGGAGTCGGATGGAGTCATGACGGCCGGAACCGCGCCACTCACCCGCTGGCCCGTATCTTCCAAAGACGGCCGCGGCCTCCCGGTCCGGCCCTACCCAGCAGCGGCATATGGGTGAATTCCGGCTGCCCTCCCTTGGCGCGGACCTGAAGAACGGCAAGCTTGTGGAGTGGCTCGTTGAGCCTGGCGACCACGTGAGCCCGGGAGATTCGGTGGCAGTGGTCGAAACCGACATGACCACCCTTGATGTGGAGACCCAGCAGGAGGGCCAGGTCACCGAACTGCTGGTGGATATCGGCACGACGGTCCCCGTAGGCACCCCCATGGTCCGGATCCTGGGAACCGAGGAAGAAACGGTCCAGCCGGATGCAGCATCCGTTCCGCCGTCCGAGGCGCAGGACCGGGTGTCGAGCCTCCGGCGGGCCGTCGGGTCGCTGATGTCCCGGTCCAAGAAGTCCATTCCGCACTATTACCTCAGCACCACCCTGGACCTGCGCGCCGCCCTCGAGTGGATGCAGCTGGTCAACAACCAGCGGCCGGTGGCCTCCCGGTTGGTCCCCTCGGCCCTGCTGTTGAAGGCAACCGCCCTGGCAGCCCGGGAGGTTCCGGAAGTCAACGGCTTTTACACCGACGGGATCTTCCGGCCAAGCAGTTCCGTGCACCTCGGCGTTGCCGTGGCCCTGCGGCACGGCGGCCTGGTTTCGCCTGCCATCCACAACGCCGACACCCTGGCTCTGGACGTCCTCATGCAGAAGCTGCGGGATCTCGTCAGCCGGGCGCGGGCCGGGCGCCTGCAGCGCGCCGAAATGGCCGATCCCACCATCACGGTGATGAACCTCGGGGACCTCGGCGTGGAGACCGTATTCGGCGTGATCTATCCGCCGCAGGTGGCCATGGTGGGCCTGGGCAAAGTGGTGGAACAGCCCTGGGCCCACGAAGGCCTCCTGGGTGTGCGGCCCGCGGTCGCTGCAACGCTGTCCGCTGACCACCGGGTAAGCGACGGGCTCCGGGGCGGCCGTTTCCTGGCCCGCATCGACGAACTGCTGCAGAAACCGGAGGAGCTATGAACGAACAGGACGCCCGGCTGGCCGTGCACACGGCCATCGGCCAGGTTGCCCCGGACGTGGATCTTGCCGGCCTTGATGAAGAGTCCCGGCTGCGGCAGGACCTCGAACTCGACTCGCTGGATTTCCTCCGGCTCCTGGAGGCCATCGACGAGTCCACCGGCGTCGATATTCCCGAGCGCGACTACACCGCAGTGACCACCGTGAAGGGCCTGATCGACTACCTCGCCTCCCGCGGCTGACCACGGCGGGCGAAGCCGGGCGCGTGCTCCGGCCGGGGCCCGAAGGCAATGAGGCGAGGCATGAGCCTGGTCACCGCCGGAAAGTGACTGGCCAGGAACAACACCACGCGTGGAACTCCGGACCGCCGTCCGGCAAACAACGGAACGAACACTGCCCGGTGCATGATGCGCTGGACGGTCTGGACCACGACTGTGGGCATCCGCCGCCGCCGTTCCACCGCAGCGAGATCCTGCACTGTCACTTGCCCGCGAAGGAGGGCCGGCGCCAGCCGGGACGCCGCAGCCACTGCGTCCTGGATGGCCAGGTTGATGCCTACGCCGCCCGCCGGGGACATCGCATGCGCGGCGTCGCCGATGCACAGCAGGCCATCCACATACCAGCGCCGCAACCGGTCCAGCCGGACATCGAGCATATGCAGGTCATCGAGCGAACGGATCGAGTCCACCCGGTCCGCCAGATCAGGACGGAGGGCTGCCACCCGCTGACGGAACCGCCCGACGCCCTCGCTCCTGATCCTCGAATCCGTGCCCTTGGGACCCAGGTAACCCATCTGGTAGTAGTCATCCCGGAACAGCGCGATCATGGCTTCGGTTCCCCGGAATGCCGGAACGATGCCTGCCACGGCGCCCTTTTCCGAGGCATGGCGCGGGAGCTTGAACCACCAGGTGTCGAACGGAACGGGGAATTCCTTCGGCTGTAGGCCTGCTGCCCGGCGCAGCACGGAGTGGCGCCCGTCCGTGGCCACCACGAGGTCCGCCAGGATCGCACCTTCGGAACCGTGGCGGGTCCGGTAGCGGACGCCGGTGACGCGGCCGCTGTCGGACATTAACGATGTGGCTTCATGCTCCATCAGGAGGGTGAAGGTGGGCTCGCGCGCTGATTCACCGGCCAGGAAGCTCAGGAAATCCCACTGCGGCATCATGGCGATGTAATTGTAGGGCGGCTTCAAGGAGGCGAAATCGCCGAGCGTCAGCATGCCGCCGCCCGGGAGCGGGATGGCGGCGGCGTTCAGCCTGCTCTGCGGCAGTTTCCGGAACTGGTCCCCCAGTCCCAGCTCGTCAATCAGCCTGATGGTGGATGCATGCACGGTGTCGCCGCGGAAGTCCCGCAGGAAGTCGCCGTGCTTTTCGAGGACGGTGACCTCCACTCCGGCCCGTGCCAGCAGCAGGCCCAGCATCATGCCCGCCGGTCCCCCGCCCACCACAACGCACCCCGTTCGCTCCATGCACCCACGCTACGCCGGGGCCGGAGCCGCTGCACAGGGATTTGGCAGCCGCGCTTGCCCAGGCCGCCCGCGCGTCGCCGTCGCGACTCGCGGGCGCGACTCGCGGGCGCGACTCGCGGGCGCCGGAACCGGGTCAGAGCCGGGTGTCGAAGGAATCGCAGAAGACGTTGTCGTTGAACGTTCCCTGGAATTCCGACTTGCCCATGATCTTTTCGATGGTCGCCCGAATGGCCTCGGGCGTTCCGGCGTGGGCGTTGATGGCGGTCTTCACCATCGGCACGTCAATCAGGTGGTTGGGCTGATTGAGCGAGACGAACACGGTGGGGACCTCGGTGACGTACCACGGGATCTCCGCGGCCATCGGTGAGGACCACTTGATCCGGATGGCTGCCTCCTGGGCGAAGCCCTTCACATTGGCGAACACAAAGGCGGCATCGTACTTGTCCGCGTAGTCACCGGTGGCTTCCTCGGAGATGATCGACATGAAATTCACCCCGGTCTCCCCCGCTGCCTCCCGCTGGTCCGCCGTCTTGAACAGGTGCACCTCAAAGCCGACGCTTTCCAGCTCGGCCCTGACGGTGTCCAGGTAGGCCAGCGGATCAGCCCTGGTGAAGTCCGAACCGCCGGAGATGCCGTACAGGCGGATCCGTTTGTGCGTCTCCGGCGTGATGGGCAGGTTCTTGGCCGTGTCCTTGATCAGCGTGACGGTCTTGTCCGCGATCTCTGCCGCGACGGCACGGTGGGCATCGCTGCCGATCTTCGCCAGGGCCTCAACCGGCGGCACAAGCTCCGCGGCCGGCTTGAGGTGCAGCCCGAGGCTTGCCTTGAGGGCCAGGATCCGGCGCAGTGCATCGTGCAGGCGCTGCTCGGTGATGACGCCGGACTTGTAGCCGTCCATCATGTACCCGAAGTCCTCGGCCGGGTTGCGGAAGAACAGGAACATGTCGCAGCCGGCAGCGATAGTGGCCGGAACCAGGTCCTTGCGCTTCATGGCCTGGGTGAGGCCGATCATCTGCGAGGCGTCAGTGAGGATCAGCCCGTTGAAGCCCAGCTCGCCGCGGAGCAGGTCCTGGAGCAGTTCCGGGGACAGTGTGGCGGGCAGGATGTCCTTGTCCGCCGTTCCCGGGCGGAAATGCCGCGTGAGCTCCGGCGCGCCGATGTGCCCGATCATGATGGACTGCACGCCGTGCCCGATCATCTCGCGGTACACCTGCCCGTAGGTCCGGTTCCAGTCCTCGTAGCCGAGGGTGTTGTAGGAGGTGACCACGTGCTGGTCGCGTTCATCCATGCCGTCGCCGGGGAAGTGCTTCATGGCGCAGACGGTGGGTGACTCGCTGATGCCGTCGAAGTACTCCTTGGCGCGCTCCACCACGATCTCCGGCGTGTTGCCGAAGGCCCGGGTGGAGATCACAGTGTTCCGCCAGTTGTAGTGGATGTCCACGATCGGCGCGAACGCCCAGTTGCAGCCCAGTGCCGCGGTTTCCACCCCGGCCACCTGCCCCATCTTCCGGGCGATGGCCTTGTCCGGGTGCGAGCCGGCCTGCAGGTGCGTCGACACGAATGTTCCGTCGTCGCAGCTTCCGGCTCCCCCCATTTCCGGATTGGAGGCCACCAGGAGCGGGATGCGGGTCTTGGACTGCGCGTAGCGGATGTGTTCCTGCACGGCCGCGGAGGGTCCCGGCCGGTAGCGCATGCCGCCCACGTGGAAGGTGTCCAGGACACCGTCCAGATACTCCGGGGAGTAGTCGTTGTTGTGGTTGATGAACAGCTGCCCGATCTTTTCCTCGAGGCTCAGTCCGGCGATAGTGGATTCCACCCACGCAACGGCATCGTCGTCGAGATTGAACGGCGCGGCCCGGAGGTCGACGTCGAACTGGCGCGGTTGGGTGCCCGGGGCACGCTGGTACGCCACAGCGGAAGTTCCGACGGCCGCAGCGGCGACGGCAGCAATGCCGGCCAGCGCCTCGGTCACCACCTGGTCCACCGGGGCGGCGACGTCAACCACGATTCCGGCTTCGTCGGCCTCGAGCGGTTCCAGGGTGGCGAGCTGGGATTCCAGCAGCGCGGGCGGCATGAAGTGCCCGGACCGCCCTTCAGTCCGTTCCCTAAGAACCTCCTTGCTGCCGTGCAGGTGCAGGAACACCGTATCCGGCGCCTGTTCCCGGATGGCGTCCCGGTAGCTGCGCCGCAACGCGGAGCAGGCAAGCACGAGTCCGCCCGGGCCGGCGTAGGCGAGTTCCCTGCCCACAGTGGCCAGCCAGGGCCAGCGGTCCTCGTCGGTCAGGGGCGTTCCGGCCGCCATTTTGGCGACGTTCTCCACCGGGTGGAGGGAATCGCCGTCGAGGAACGGTACGCCGAGTTCGCGGGCCACAAGGTCACCGATGGTGGTCTTGCCGCAGCCCGAGACGCCCATAACGATGATGCGGTGCTTGGTGCTCATCAGGGGTTCCTTGTCACCAGTCATGGACGGTGCCGTCCACCAGCCGGTTGTACGGCAGGTAGGCCTGCTGGTACGGGTACGCGGCGGCGGCCTCTTCGTTGAATTCGACGCCGATGCCGGGCTTGTCGCCCGGGTGCAGGTAGCCGTCCACGAATGTCATGGACTGCTCGAACACCGTGTTGGTGGCGTCCGAGTGCTGCATGTATTCTTGGATGCCGTAGTTGTGGATGGCAAGGCCCACATGCAGCTGCGCGGCGAAGCCCACCGGGGAGATATCGGTGGGCCCGTGGAAGCCCGACTTGATCTGGTACTGCGCGGCGAAGTCCATGACCTTCTTCAGCGGGGAGATCCCGCCGAAGTGCGTGGAGGCTGCCCGGACGTAGTCGATCAGCTGTTCCTTGATGATGGTCTGGTAGTCGTACACGGTGTTGAAGATTTCACCGATGGCCAATGGCGTGGTGGTGTGCTGGCGGACCAGACGCAGCGCTTCCTGGTTTTCGGCCGGGGTGCAGTCCTCGAGCCAGAACAGGTCATAGGGTTCCAGGGCCTTGCCGAGCTTGGCGGCCTGGATCGGGGTCATGCGGTGGTGGCCGTCGTGCAGCAGCGGCAGCTCCGGGCCGAACTCGTTCCGGACGGCCTCGAACACGGACGGCAGGTGGCGCAGGTAGGCCCGGGTGTCCCAGTCCTCCTCCACCGGGAACGCGCCGCGCCCCGCGGGCTCATAGTCGTAGCGTTCACCGGAGGCCTGGGCCTGGGCGGCGACGCCGTAGACGGCCTTGATGCCCGGGACGGCGGTCTGGATGCGGACGGACTTGTAGCCGAGTTCCAGGTGCTCGCGGACCGAGTCGAACAGGGAGGGGATGTCCGCGCCGGAGGCGTGGCCGTAGGCGCGCAGGCCGTTGCGGGATGCCCCGCCGAGGAGCTGGTAGACCGGCATCCCGGCGATCTTGCCCTTGATGTCCCAGAGCGCCATGTCCACCGCGGCGATCGCTGCCATGGTCACCGGGCCGCGGCGCCAGTACGAGCTGCGGTACAGGAACTGCCAGGTGTCCTCTATCCGGTGCGGGTCCTTGCCGATCAGCAGCTGCGCGACGTGTTCCTTGAGGTACGCGGCGACGGCGAGCTCGCGGCCGTTCAGGGTGGCGTCACCGATGCCGGTCACGCCGTCCTCCGTGGTGATCCGGAGGGTCACGAAGTTACGGGACGGGCTTGTCACGAAGACTTCCGCGGCAATGATTTTCACAGCTATTCCTTTCGAGCGGGGCTGGGTCGGGGCTTAGTTGGAGGTAGCGGCGAACGGCTTGGCGGCCGCAGTGGCCTCGGCGGCGCGGGACGGTTCGGCCCCGGCGGACGGTTCAGTTCCGGGATCACTGTGCTCGCCGTCCACGCGGCGGGCCCGGATCTCGGCCAGGATCTCGGCGTGCATGGCGTCCGTCAGCTTGTACTTGGACATGACCAGCACGGCCAGGATGGTCAGCACGGCCGGGATGGCGCCGGCGGCGAGCTGGATTCCGAACACGGCGTCCGCAGTCTGCACGGCGCCGGACTTGTAGCCGCCCAATGCCAGGGCGTATGCGGCGAGCGCTCCGCCCACGGCCTGGCCGGTTTTGCGGGTGAAGGAGAACAGCGCGTAGGTGATGCCCTCGGTGCGGACGCCGGTCTTCCATTCGCCGTATTCCACGGTGTCGGCTTCCAGTGCCCACACCACGATGTTGACGGCGAGGACACCGAGGAGGCTGATCACCAGGCCGGTGAAGCCCATCCAGACCTGGCTGGCCGGAGTGAAGAAAATGATGGCGCCGCCGGTGACGGTGAGCAGCGACGAGTAGATGTAGACGCGCTTCTTGCCGATGGAGCGGACCAGCCTGGGCATGAACGCGGCCAGCACGAAAGTGAACACCAGCTGGATGATGGACAGGACCGGGTACAGGTCAAGGCGCCCCAGGACGTCGCGCAGGTAGTACAGCTGCACCGACGTCAGCGCCAGGTAGCCCGAAAGGAAGAAGAAGGAGCTGATGCACAGCATCAGGAGGGGCTTGTTGCCCTTGAGCGTGTCCATGCTCTGCTTGACCGAGACGTTGGGGACGGCGCGGTGGACGCGTTCCTTGGCGGTCATGACGGTGAAGAAGTAGAGGGCGGCACCGATCGCCACGAATACCAGCGTGATGGTGGTGAAGGTTGCCTGCAAGTCAGCGCCCGGCTTAATGAGCGGGGCTACGAAGATGCCGAGGGCCGAACCCACCAGCAGGCCTCCGACCATGCGGGCCGATCCCAGCTTGGCGCGCTCCCCTGGCTCCTGGGTCATGGCGCCGGCGAGGGAGCCGTACGGAATGTTGACCAGGCTGTAGGCCAGGCCAAGGGCCGCGTAGGTGACGTAGGCGTAGAGCAGGGTACCGGACTCGCCCAGCTGCGGGACGGAGAAGGTTGCAACGCTCAGGAGCAGCAGCGGGATGGAACCGAACATGATGAACGGACGGAACTTCCCGAAGCGCTTGCTGAAGGCGCGGTCCACCATGCGGCCGGCAAAGACATCGGCGAACGCGTCAAAGATCCGGACGACCAGCAGCAGGGTACCCGCCGCGGCGGCCGAGATTCCTGCAACATCCGTGTAGTAGACGAGAAGGAACATGGTGGCGGTGGTGAAGGCGAGATTGTTGGCTGCATCCCCGGCGCCGTAGCCGACGATGCTTAGCTTGCTCAGCTTTTTCATGATTTGGGCTCCTTTACCCGGTGCCGCCCCCGTGGAGCCGGCGAAAAAATTGTGAAAATGCTTGGGGTGGTGATGCTGTGAAAAGTCCTTGGCCTCCGGCGGGTGCGATTCCCGGGATGCCGGTTTTGGCTCTTGTTGTAATCCTAATCACTTGGCAATCATTTGGCAAGCGGTTGCCATAATTTTGTTGAAAGTTCATTAAACACTTATGCCCGGCTCCCCTTGATCCAAGGGGCCGGGCAGCAGCGCACGTACGGAGGACGCTACGGGGAGACAGCCAGCTCCCCGAACGTTCCGCACATGTCTTCAATCAGCTCCACGACGGCGGCGTCCCCGGCCAGCGCCCGATCCACCAGGCCCAGCAGGGCACGGATCCGCTCCGTACCCCTGAGCCGGTTGGCTGCGGCAACCTGGTCAACCAGGGGATCCTGGAACTTGGCGGCGGCGGCGCTGTAGTCCATCCAGGCGGCGATCATAAGCGCGGCGGCCGCGCCGGACCTGCCCGCGTCACGCTCGGCCTGCAGCACCGGAACGGCGCGCATCCGGAGCTTGGTGCTGCCGTCCATGGCGATCTGGGCGAGGTGGTGGGCAATCCGGGCGTTGCTGAAGCGTGC
Source organism: Arthrobacter sp. ISL-69 (assembly GCF_018613775.1). NCBI lineage: Bacteria > Bacillati > Actinomycetota > Actinomycetes > Micrococcales > Micrococcaceae > Arthrobacter > Arthrobacter sp. ISL-69. The sequence continues at coordinate 160,046 of NZ_JAGGPO010000019.1, read as the reverse complement.
CAGCAGGGCGGCCCGGTAGGCCGGGATCTGCAGGTCCGCAGCATTTCCGTCCGGCCCGGAAAGGTTGGCTTCCGCCTCGTCGCAGAACCTTTCTACGGCCTGCAGGCACAGCGGGTCCGCCAAGGCCTGGGCCACGGTGGTGTGGCCGCGGAGCTGGCCGGCGTAGGCAAGCAGCGAGTGCGCGCCGTTCAGGAGCCAGAGCTTGCGGTTCTCGTACGGCTCGATGTCTGCCACGAACACGGCACCGGCGTCTTCCCAGCGCGGCCGGCCGGCCGGGAAGTCCCCGCTGAGCACCCAGTTGGAAAAGGGTTCGGCCACCACGGGCGAATTGTCGCGGTAGCCGCACGCGGCCTGGACGGCGGCAATGTCCGCGTCGGTTGTCCGCGGAGTGATGCGGTCCACCGAGGTGCTGACGAAGCTGATGTTGGCGTCGATCCAATCGGCCAGGCCGGCGTCCCACGCCCCGGCCATGCCTGCCACTGCGTTGTGCGCCACGGTGCCGTTGTTGGAGAGGTTGTCACAGCAGACGACGGCGAGCGGCCCCGCCCCGGCAGCCCGGCGCGCGGCGAGGGCCAGCACAAGCCGGCCCAGCGGCGTCGTCGGATTTCCGCTGCCGGATGCCAGCACCGCGAGGTCGGCAACGACGTCGGACGCGGTCCGGTCGAGGTGCCCGTCGGCGACGAGCCGGTACGCCGCTTCGGTGATGGTCAGGGTGACGACGGCGGTGGCGGGAGCGGCAACCAGCTCCGCCAGCCGCTGGACATCCGCGCCGTCCGCAGCCTCCACGATGCTGCTGACCACGGTGAACGAGTCCCCGCCGTCGGCGCGTTCCACCACGGTGAACAGCCCGTCCTGTTCCGCCAGGGCCAGCGCGGCGTCGGGGCGGCGGCCGGTGAAGGCGGCGATGCCCCAGTCCGCGGCGTCGGACGCCTGGTGCGTGAACCAGGCCTGGTGCGAGCGGTGGAAGGCGCCCAGCCCCAGGTGGACGATCCGCACCGGCGCCTTGGCGGACGGGTTCAGGCGGCGGTTGAGTTGGGGAAGGTCGACGGCGGATTGCGCCTCAGGCTGCACTTCGATGCTCACAGCTTGAACACCCTTCGGGGCGAGCCGTCGACGAGGTCGACGATCAGTTCATGGGCGCGGTCCTCGCTGACGCGGTGCTCGGCCACGAGCCTGGCCAGGAAGGAGGCCTCGATCCGGCGGGACGCGTCGTGCCGTGCCGGAATGGAGCAGAAGGCGCGGGTGTCGTCGATGAAACCGGACGAGCGGGAGAAGCCTGCGGTCTCGGTGACGGCCGAGCGGAAGCGCAGCATGGCGTCCGGTGCGTCCAGGAACCACCAAGGGGCGCCGAGGTACACGGACGGGTAGAAGCCTGCCAGCGGAGCGAGTTCGCGGGAGAACACGGTCTCGTCCAGGGTGAAGAGCACCAGGTGGAAGTCCTTGGCGGTGCCGAAGTCCTGCAGCAGCGGACGGATCGCCTCGGTGTAGTTGACGGCGAACGGGATGTCGTGGCCCGTGTCGGCGCCGTAGGCGTTGAAGGTGGGTTCGTGGTGGTTGCGGTACGACCCCGGGTGGATGGTCATCACCAGGCCGTCCTCCACGGACATCCGCGCCATCTGGTACATCATGTGGGCTTCGAAGTCTTCGCGGTCCTGGGCCGTGGACTGGCCCGAGCGGGCTCGGTCGAATAGCTTCGCCGCATCGCCGGCGTCGAGCTTCAGCGTTGCGGGAGTGCGGACGCCGTGGTCAGCGGAGACTGCGCCGTGGTCCACGAAATAACGACGCCGGTTTTCCAGGGCGGTGATGTACCCGGCATAGCCGGTGGCGCCGTCGCCCGCTGCCGCGATAAGCCGGTCAACGTTCGCGGACCAGGTGGGGTGCGCGATGTTCAGGTAGGCGTCCGGGCGGAAGGTGGGCAGGACGCGTCCGTGGAACGTGGGGTCCTCGGCGATCGCCTTGTGACTGGCGAGGCTGTCCAGGGGGTCGTCCGTGGTGGCCAGCACCTCGATGTTGAAGTCCTTGAAGAGCTGGCGGGGCCGAAAGCCGGGCTCCAGCAGCTTGGCCGAAATGGCATCGTAGCTGGCATCGGCAGTTTCGGCGCTGATCTCCTGCTGGAGGCCGAAGACGCTGTCGAACTGGGTGCGGAGCCAGTAGCCGGAGGCGGTGCCCTCGAACAGCGGCCAGGCCTGGCAGAACTCGCGCCAGACGGTGCGGGAGTCCGGTTCCGCGGTGTTCGAGCCGCGCAGCCGGTCCAGCGGGACCCCGCTGGCGTGGATCAGCCGGGTGACGTAGTGGTCCGGGCTGACCAGCAGCGCTGCCGGGTCCGGGAAGGGGGTGTTGTGCTCGATGACTGCGGCGTCAACGTGCCCGTGCGGGGAAATGATGGGCAGGTCCTGGACGCGCTGCAGGAGGTCGCGCGCAATGCTGCGCGTTCCGGGATCCGCGGGCAGGAGCCGGTCTGGGTTGGCTGCAATCGACTGTGACATAGCTCAATGGTCGGGTCTGCAGCCACCACTTGTCAACCGGTTGCCATAAATTGCCATCTTAGCTGCGGGGCGCCTCAGGTAAAGCTAGCCCGCGGGCAGGAGCCGTCCGCTCGAACCCCGCAGCACCAGCTCCGTTTCGACGCGCAGCGTTCCGGCTGGCTCCCCCGTGCCGTGCAGGAGGTCAAGCAGCAGTGCGGCAGCGCCCGAGCCGCACTCCCCCAGCGGCGATCGCACGGTGGTGAGCGGCGGCGTGGTGAAATCCGCCCCGAAGATGTCGTCGAAGCCCACGATGCTGATCTGGTCCGGAACCACCATGCCCGCGGCCTGGAGTTCCTGCATGAGCCCGATGGCCAGGAGGTCGTTGTACGTCAGCACCGCCGTGGCACCGCTGGCGCGGACGTCACGCGCCACCTGCCGGCCGCCGTCGACCGTGGGCTTGGTGGATTCCAGCCGCACGGCCTCGATCCGGGACCATTCGCAGGCGGCCTGCACGCCCTCCCAGCGGCGGGCGGACATCCAGGACTGCGGCGGCCCGGCAACAAAGGCGACCTTGTGGTGCCCGTTGGCCGCCAGGCTGCGGACAGCCTCGCTGATGCCCTTGTTCACGTCGGGAACCACGCACGGCACGCCGTCGACCTCGCGGTTGATGACCACCACGGGTTTGTCGCGGGCAAGGGCGCGGATGTCGTCGTCGTCCATGCGCGGGCTGGCAAAGATCAGGCCGTCCACGGTGGCCATCATCCGGCGGGCGGCGGTCAGCTCGGTGACGGCGGACTCGGCGGATTCGGCAAGGACCAGGGTGTAGTCCCGCAGGGTGGCGGTGGTTTCCGCTCCGCGGATGATGTCGAAGAAGGTGGGGTTGGTGATGTCCGCGACGATCAGCCCGAACGTGTTGGTGCGCCCGGTGGGAAGGGCGCGCGCAAACGGGTTGACCTGGTAGTTCAGTTCGGCGGCGGCATCCTCGATGAGTTTCTGCGTCTTGGCGCTGACCCGGCCCGGTTTGCTGAGCGCGCGGGACACCGTGGACGGGTTGACGCCGGCAACCTTGGCAATGTCGTAAATGGTGGCGTTGGGCTTGCCGTCCCGGGCGTGCTTTTTGGCCGGCGCTGTTGTTGCGGCAACTTCCGGCGTCTTGGGTTCAGTCACCGCCCCATCCTACGAGGAAACAACCCAACTGGGTCGCAGTTAATGTCGTTATGAGCGCCCATAACGACATTAACTGCGACCCAGTTGGGCTAGAGATGGCCAGCGGTTGCCGGGCGGGGCTGCCGCGGGTGAGCTACCGGGCGGGGGTGCCGCGGGTGGGCTAGGAGCGCTCGGGGAACTTGCCTTCGTCCGCGATGCGCTTGTTCAGCTCGGCAAGGAATACATCCTCGTCGAAGTCCAACTCGACTTCCGTGCCGGTCCAGCTGGAGAGGTGGATGGCGTTGGCCAGGCGGACGCCGTTGATGCCGTCCGATCCCGGGGCCAGCAGCGGGGTGCCGTCCAGGATGTTGGCCGCGAAGTTCTCCAGGACGCCGGCGTGCTGGCCGCCCCAGACAGACTCGAATTCGATGACTTCGGTGGTGTAGTACTGCTCGGGGTTCAGCTCGCCCATAAAGAGTTTGCGGACATCGTCCATATCCATGGCGTCGCTGAGTTCACGCTCGGGCTTCTTCAGGCGGGTGACGGTGGCAGTCTTGGAGTTTTCGACGACGATCTTCCCCTGGTCGCCCAGGATCTCGAAGCGGTCGGTTCCCACGAGGTCGTGGGTGGCGGTGACAAAGACACCGGTGGCGCCGTTGCCGTAGTCCACAACAGCTGTGACTTCATCCTCCACGGCGATGTCGCGGCGGAAGCCGTACGCAACCTTGGAGTAGACGGACTTCGGAACGCCGCAGATCCACTGCCACAGGTCCAGCTGGTGCGGTGCCTGATTGACCAGGACGCCGCCGCCTTCGCCGCCCCACGTGGCGCGCCATTCGCTGGAGTTGTAGTAGCCCTGCGGACGCCACCAGTTGGTGATGATCCAGTTGCTGCGGCGGATGGCACCGATCTCGCCGTTCTCGACGATTTCCTTGAGTTTCCGGTACAGCGGGTTGTTGCGCTGGTTGAACATGATCGCGAAGGACAGCTCGGGCTTGCCCGCGGCAAACTCGTTGAGCTCCTTGACCTGCTTGGTGTAGACGCCGGCCGGCTTCTCCACGAGCGCGTGGATGTTGCGCTTGAGGGTCTCAATGCCCATCTCGGGGTGCAGGAAGTGCGGAACGCAGGTGACGACGGCGTCCACGTCGCCGCTTTCCAGCATGGCGATGTAGTCGTCGTAGAAGGGAACTTCCGGGTACGTGGCCGAGGCCAGTTCCTTCTTCGCGGGATCGACGTCGCAGATGGCGCCGATCTCCATGTTGGGAACCATGCCCTCCGCGATGAACCTGGCGTAGGCTCCGCCCTGCTGGCCCAGGCCGATAATGCCGAGGCGTACTTTCTTGGTCATTGTTGAATCTCCGTATTCGTTGGTGCTGAGTCTGGGAAGTCTTAGAAGAGGTCGGCGTGGCCCATGGCCACCAGGTTGTCGTGGGAGGTCTGCAGCGCATCCCAGACGCTGCGGCCGTACAGTTCATCCTGTTCCACCAGCATGTATTCTGCTCCGGCTGCCTGCGCCGCAGGGATGATCGAGGGAAAGTCCAGGTTGCCTTCGCCCACTTCGGCGAACTGGACCACGTTCTTGAACTCCGCCATGAATCCCATGAAGTCGCCTGAATCCAGCAGTCCGAAAGCTGATTGCGGCATCTGGCCGATCCGGTAGTCCTTCAGGTGCACCATGGCGGTGCGCCCGGCGTACTTTTCCAGGGTCCGGACGGGGTCGAGGCCTCCGCGCTGTACCCAGTGCACGTCGATTTCCATGCCCATGGCCGGGGAGTTCTCGGCGATGATGTCCAGCATGTATTTGCCGTCGAACTTCGCGAACTCGATGTGGTGGTTGTGGTAGTACAGGCCGAGGCCTTGTTCCTGCAGGCGTTCGGCGTATTCGTTGGCCTGCTTCGCGAAGTCAACGACTGCACCGATCGACTTCATTGCCGGGAACGGCAGCATGCCAATCCGCAGGAGCTTTGAGTCCAGGCGCTTCGCCTCGTCCACGATCTTGTCGAAGTGGTCCTGGAGCGAATCGCCGGGGCGGCCCTTGGGGGCTTCCATCGCGACGGACAACGCCGCGATGTCCATGCCCAGCTCCGAACGGGAGCGGTCCAGTTCGGCCACGTTCTCCGGTGTCATCGGGATCTGGGAAATTTCGACGGCGTTGTAACCGATCGCGCTTACCTTGCGGAGCGTTTCAAACGCACCGATCTCCGCGAAGCTGTCCTTCAGCATCATCGCCTGCACGCCTATTTTGGCCACGTTATTCCTCCGTTGTTGTAGCTTGTGTGTTAAATCCTGCGCCTACCCTCAGGCGAGGGCTCCGGCCTGTTCAATCTGATGGCGCTGGCTTTCCAGCAGTCGGTGACGATCCGCCCGGCGCTGTTCCTGCCGGTCCGGATCGGGTACCGGGGACGCCAGCAGGAGGCGCTGCGTGTAAGGGTGCTCGGGGTCGCGGGTAACGATCTCGGCCGGTCCCTGTTCGACGATTTCGCCGTGGTACATCACGGCCACACGGTGGCTGATGTGCCGCACGACGTCAAGGTCGTGGGAGACGAACAGGTACGAAACACCCGTGTCCTTTTGGATCTGCAGGAACAGGTCAAGGACCCGGGCCTGGGTGGAGAGGTCCAATGCGCTGACGGGCTCGTCGCAGACGATCAGCTTGGGCGAGAGGGCCAGGGCACGGGCGATGGCCACGCGCTGGCGCTGGCCGCCGCTGAACTCGCGCGGCAGGCGGTGGATGGCATCCGAGGGCAGACCTACCTGGTCCAGGAGTTCCTTGACGCGCTTCTTGGCGGCATTCTGCTCCATGCCCTGCACGCCGAGGGGCTCGGCGAGGATGTCACCGATCTCCAGGGCGGGGTTGAGCGAGGTGTACGGATCCTGGAAAACCACCTGGAGGTCGCGGCTCAGGGTTCGCCGCTGCCTGCGAGTGGCGTGGCTGATGTCCTTGCCTTCGAAGGTGACTTTGCCGGCCGTGACCGGGGCGAGGCCGAGGACCGCGCGGCCCAGCGTGGTCTTGCCGGAGCCGGACTCCCCCACCAGGCCAAGGGTCTCGCCCTGGCCGATGGAGATGTTGATGTCCGTCAGGGCCCTGAAGGGCTTGGCCCGGAACTTCTTGCTGGGGTATTCCACAACGAGGTTGTCCACTGTCAGAAGCGGTGCGCTTTCCGTGGTGCTCATGCGACCGGCTCCTTCTGGCTGGATACAAGCATGGACATGGGGGTTTTGCCTTCGAGCATCGAGGCCAGAAGAGTCCGGGTGTACTGCTCTTTCGGGTTCCGGAGGATGTCGCGGACGGATCCTTCCTCCACGAGCCGGCCGTTCTGCATCACCGCCACGCGGTCGCAGAGGTCCGCCACCACGCCGAAGTTGTGCGTCACCAGGACGACGCCGATGTTCAGGCGCTGCTGGAGCTCGCGCAGCAGGTCCAGCACGTCGGCCTGCACCGTGACATCCAAGGCGGTGGTGGGCTCATCGGCGATCACCAGGTCCGGTTCGCAGCTGATGGCCCCGGCGATCAGCACACGCTGGGCCATGCCCCCGGAGACTTCGTGCGGGTACGCGCTGAACGTCCGTTCCGGGCTGGCGATCCCGACGTCGGTCAGCAGCTTCAGCGCCCGCCTGCGGGCCTCCTCCTTGGAGATCCCCAGGACCCGCACCATGGGCGTGACCAGCTGGTAGCCGATGGTGAAGGCGGGGTCCAGGTTGCTCATGGGCTCCTGCGGAATATAGGAGATCCGCTTGCCCCGCAGCTTGGACAGCCGCGCCTGGTTGACGCGTTCGTCGCCCGGGGCCACGGTGTAGTTGCCATCGAACTGGATGGCGCCGCCCACAATGCGGGCATTGTCCGGCAGCAGGCCGAGGATGGAGAACGCCGTCTGGGACTTCCCCGAACCGGATTCACCCACGATGCCCAGGATCTCACCCCGGTCCACGTGGAAGGACACATCGTCCACCACCTTCTTGATGGAGCCGTCGGCCTGCGGGTAGCCGACGCCGAGATTGGTCACCTTTACGAGGTGGTGCTCGGTTCCGGCATCGACGGCGGCCACAGCCTTACGCGACGGGCGCGCCGCGGCGGGTCCCGCCGTCGGGCTCGCTCCCGTGGCCGAAGACGCGGCCCTTTTCTTGCGGTGCTTGATCTTTTCGCCGTCTTCCAACGCGTCGCGGATGGCGTTGCCGAGCAGCACCAGGCCGCCGATGGTGAGCGCCATGGCAAGGGCGGGCCAGAAGAGCAGCGTTGGGGTCAGGTAGACGTTCTTGAAGCCTTCGGAGAGCATCACGCCCCAGGTTGCCTTGGTGGGATCGCCGAGTCCAAGGAACTCGAGTCCGGACTGGATGGCGATGGCCACGCCGGCAATGGCTGCGGTCTGAATGATGATGGGTGCGCGGACCACGGAGAAGATGTGGCGGGCGATGATGCTCCAGTCGGAGAGCCCGGAAACCCGGGCGGCGTCGACGTAGAGCTCATTGCGTACAGACTGGACCGCGGTACGGGTCAGACGGAAGTAGGACGGGCTGATGAGGACGCCGAAGGCCATCATCGAAATCCAGACCGAGGGTCCGAACGCCGCGCGGATGGTGAGCAGCACGATCAGGCCCGGCAGGCTCATGAGGATGCTGACCACCCAGTTGGAGACGGCCTCGAACTTCCCGGCGTAGTAGCCGGCGATCAGGCCGGCCGGGAGGCCGATGGCGATGGCAACACCGGCGCACAGGAGTGCGGACAACAGCGTGAGCTGTGCACCGAAGAGCAGGCGGCTCCAGGTGTCGCGTCCGGCGCTGTCCGTGCCCAGGATGTTCACCGAGTCTGCAGGTGCCAGGGTCTTGGTGATGTTCGCGAAGTTCTCCTCGAACGGGGCCAGGACGGGGGCGAAGATGGCCAGCAAGGCGATGGATCCCAGGATCACCAGCGAGGCGATGCCCATCGGGTTCCTGATGAGGCGGCGCATCACGGTGGAACGGACTACTGTGCCGCTCTGGCCGGTGGCCACTGGTGCGGCTACCGCCGCTGTTTCTACGGAATCGCTCATGACACACGCACTTTCGGGTTGAGCCAACCATTGAGGATGTCCACCAGGAGGTTCACCACGATGACCACCACCACGGTGTACATGACCACTCCCATGACCACCGGAAGATCGGACTGGCCGGTGGCGGTGACCGCAAGCGGTCCCATTCCTGGAAGAGCGAAGATCTGCTCGATGATCACCACGCCGCCCAGCATGCCGATCAGCTGCAGGCTCAAGACGGTCAGGCCTGCCGGTGCCGCGCTGCGCAGCACGTGCTTGAAGAGGATTTCCCGCTCTCCGATGCCCCGGCTGCGGAGTGTCCTGACGTAGTCGCGCTCGAGCTGCTTGATCACGGCGCTGCGGATTTGCTGCGCTCCGCCAGTCACGCCGTTCATGAGCAGTGCAATGACCGGAAGAGTCATCGAATAGACCCAGGCCTCTGGACCCACCTCAGGAGAGATGGTGCTGGTGGCCGGGAAGAAGCCCAGCTGGATGGCCAGGATGGTCACGAGCAACACGCCGATCACGTACCCCGGGATGGAGTCGCCAACGATCGCGCCCACCTGGACCACCCTGTCCACCCAGCCGCGCTTGACGGCTGCGGCAACACCGATCAGTGCTGCGCAGATGGCGATCAGGATCATTGCGGTGAAAACCATCGTCATGGTCACCGGGATACGCGTAGCGAGGGAGCTGGCCACCGGTTCCGAGGTGAACCACGAAGCTCCAAGGTTTCCTGAGAGGGCGTCGCCCAACCAGGCGAAGTAACGGGTCACGAGGGGCTGATCGAGTCCCAGCTCCTGTTCCTTCAGGGCAACCTGCTCCGGAGTTGCCTGGTCACCCAGGATGTTCCGGGCAATGCTGCCGCTGGAGGTGTACAGCAAAGTGAAGGTGAGTGCCGAGACTACGAACAACACCACCAGCCCGCTGCCCAGCCTTTTCGCAATGAACTTGATCATGGGGTCCTACTTGGCGGGCGAGTAGTTGTAGATGGACGGAACGGCCTGCTGTGCCTGCGGGGTGACGGTCACTTTGTCGTTGTGGTAGTACATCTGGTTCACACGGAACAGCGGCGCGAACCACGCCTGTTCCACCACGTACTTGTTGACGTCCTGGGCCAGCTTGCCGGCGTCCTCGCCACCTGTGCGTACAGCCTGGATCTTGGCTTCCAGCTCCGGGGTGGTGTTCTTGAACGGGTTGTAGAGGGCCTTGGTGGAGACGATCTGGTCGATCGCTACCGTGGGCTCACCCTGGAAGAGGTTGAAGAACAGTGCGTGGTATTTCTGCGCTGCGACGTCCGCGGTGTAGGTGTTGGTGATCGCGGCGCCCGGCTTCAGCGTGATTCCGACGTCGGCGAGCTGCTGCTGGAGAACCGAGATGAGCGTTTCAGCTCCCGGAAGGGTGGGGACGTCGATAGTCACGTTGCCTTCGAAGCCGGATTCCTTGAGGAGTTGCTTGGCCTTGGCGGGATCGTAGCTGTAGTAGTTTTCGAGCTCTTCCGTCCAGGCACCGCTGTCCTTGCCAAACGGCTGGGAGGTGGGAGTTCCCTGGCCGAGCATGACCTGTTCCAGGATGGTCTTGCGGTCGAATGCGTGGTTGATTGCCTGACGGACCTTGACGTTGGCCAGGGCCGGGTTCTTGGTGCCATCCCGGTCCAGGAGGAGCAAGCCGGACCAGTCAACCTGGTTCGCTTCAAGCTTCATCTTGGCGCCCTCGGCCTGCTTACCGCTTTTGGGGTCCAGGAGTGTGGCGTCAACCTGGCCGGAAACGAGGGCATTGGTACGTGCCGTGGGATCGGTAAGGATCTTCAGGGTCAGCTTCTTGTACTTCTGCAGGTCCTTGTTCCAGTAGCCGTCGCGGGCTGTGAAGACCGTCTGGGAGTCCTTCACTGAGGCCGCCTTGTCCATCACGTACGGGCCGGAGCCCACCGGTACGGTTTTGATGGCGTCAGTGCCCAGTGCTGCGGGGCTTCCCATCAGGCCAGCTGCCTGGCTCAAGAAGTACTCCAGCGCGGGCTCTGCTGCACTGAGGTTGATGTCGATGGTGTCCGCGTCCACCACGGCGATGGTGGATACAGACCCCAGCTGGGCCATCTGGGGACCGTTCGCCTTCTTGAAGTGGTCCAGGTTGGCCTTGGCTGCTGTGGCGTCGAACTTGGCGCCATCACTGAACGTGACGTCGGTCCGGAGGTCCACGGTGAGCTTGGTGTTGGTATCGTTGTACTTCCATGCCGTGGCCAGCATGGGGCTGAGCTTGCCGTCGGGCTCCCGCAGGATCAGGGTGTCATACGCTGCCTGGTACGGCTGCAGGGCATGGCCGACGTGGGCCTGGGCAGGATCCCAGGAAGTGATGTCGCGGAGGGTGCCCAAGGTGAGTGATGTTGGAGCAGCGCCGGCGTTTGTGCCCGCTCCGGCGCCGCCGCCGCAACCGGTCAGCGCAAGCGCCGCGCTGACGATGATGGCGGCAGCTGCCGCCTTGGGACCTAACTTCATTGTTGGCTCCTAGTGTCCGTGGAACGTGAGACTTACGGAATGCAGCAAGTGTGGCGTGGACCACACTGGCCTTGTGGGATTCAGCGTACGCACTGTTGCCCGCTTTGGCAACCGATTGTCAAAAGAGTTGCAGAAAAACTTTGAGAGTTCGGAAATGAAGAGCTCCCGGAGCATATAAGTGGCAGCAACCGGTTGCTTCGGCTAGGCCCAAGGCGCCACTGTGGCCACGGGTCAGGACACCAGCTCGGCCGACTCCGGGTAGCTCTGCCGGTAGACGTCTTTGATGATGCGCAGCGATTTTTCGGCCTCAGCAGGGCTGATCCAGAACGGCTCCGCCTCGTCCAGCCGGCTGTAGAAGTCGCTGATCAGCAGCTCGTGCGAGACACCCCAGTAGGACCGGCCGCCGGAGTCGCTCTTGCGCTCCGGAATGACGTCCACGCGCCCGTCATCATGGGTGACGGTGAGGTCGCCCCGCAGGCACAGGACCGCCTTCTCGGTGACCACATCGAGTGTCACCGGCGCATTGAAGGCATTGGCCAGGGTGGCATAGAACGCGCTTCGGGCACCGTTGGCATGTTCCGCCACGAATTCCGCAGTGTCCTCCACCTCGATGGTGCCTCCCAGGAAGCGAGTGGAAGCATTTCCCGTGACCGTGACAACGTCGCCCACCAGCCACTGAAGCAGGTCCACGGTGTGGATGGCCTGGTTCATCATCAGCCCGCCTCCGCCGCCGGCCCAGGTCCCCCGCCACGGCCGGTTTTCGTAGTAGTCGGCGGAGCGCTGCCACATCACTGTTGCCGAGGCCCCCACCACAGCCCCCAGCCCGCCCGACGACAGCAGCGCGTGCATGGCCTGCGCCGTGGCGTTGTAACGGTTCTGGAAACACACCGCGATTTTCGCCCCGCCCGCCGACGCGGCTTCCACAAGCCGCCGGCCTTCTGCCAGGGTGTGGGCCAGCGGCTTCTCCACGATGACGTTGACGCCGCGCTCCAGGCAGTCCGCGGCCACCGAGGCGTGCTGGTCATGCGGGGTGCAGATGTGCACCACGTCCGGCCGGACCGCCTCGATAAGGCTCAGGTGGTCGGCGAAGCCGGGCACGCCATAGGCGGCCACAGCGGCGGCCAGCCGCTGCGGATCCGCATCGCAGACCGCAACTAGCGTGGCGCCGTCGAGCTTTGCGACCGCTTCGAAGTGCACAGCCGAAACATCGCCGCAGCCGATGACCGCCGCCGTCGTGCTCACGAGAGTTCAACCCCGTTCTTCGCCGCGAGCGCAGCGAAGGCGCGTGCCGCGATGCCGAAGGCCACCGGACCGGAGAAGCCGCCCAGCTCGTGGGCGCTGGCCAGGTGGGGTTCCAGCGACGCGAAACCGGTGAAGCCGTCGGCCTTGAGGGCGGCGATGGTGGCGTCCAGTTCGCCGTCGCCCTCGCCGGAGGGCACCACTTCGCCCGTGGTGGAGAGCGCGTCCTTGACCTGGAAGTACTCGAGGTACGGGCGCAGCATGGCGTAGCCCTCGGTGTAGGGCTTGACGCCCACCTGGACGAAGTTGGCGTTGTCCCAGGCGATGCGGAGCGCCGGGGAGCCCACGGACTCCATGATGTCCAGCACGCGCTGCGGCGTATCGCCGTAGATGCCCTTTTCGTTTTCATGCAGAAGCACGACGTCGGACTCTTCTGCGAGCGCTGCCAGCGCGCCCATGCGGGCCAGGACGTCCTCGCGGATATCTTCGGCGCTGCGGTCTTCCGCCCGGTAGAACGAGAAGACGCGGATGTACTTGGTGTCCAGGCCCTTGGCCACGGAGATGATCTGGCGGAGGCGTTCCAGCTCGTGTTCCGCCGGCAGGCTCACATCCACCTTGCCGATGGGGCTGGCCACTGCCGAGACCTTGAGGCCTTTTTCATCGAGGATCTCCTTCAGCCGGGCAACCTGCTCCGGTTCCAGCTCTGAGACATTGGTGCCCCAGGCGCTGCGGACCTCGATGTGGCTCGCGCCCAGCGCCAGCAACACGGCAGCCTGCACCGCCGGATCCGGGTCTATCTCATCGCCGAAACCTGAAAGGGGCCAGACTGCGGTTGTTGTTTTGCTCACGCGGATCTCCTGGGTTTCGCGGCCGCCGCGCTGGCAGCTCGCCTTCGGGCTCCAGTGCGGTGACGCAGTTCACAAACGGTGTCCAGCTCAGTTTAGCTAGCCTTGCCTTCAAATGACAACCGATTGCCAAACTTTGACAATCTGTGGCATTCTTTGCTGACCGGATCTGTGGCGGCAGTCACGGGCCCGTCCATCCGACCCGGCCTCACGGGCCCGGCCACCACGTTCAGAGAGGAGCGCCGTGGCTACGACGCAACCAGCAGCAATGGACCGCCCGCCCACCATCCACGACATCGCCGCGCTCTGCGGCGTGGCGGCCTCCACCGTTTCGCGGGCGCTCTCCTCGCCGGACCGCGTCAACATCCGGACGCGTCAGCGCATCGAAGCGGCCGCCGCCCAGCTGCACTACACCCCCAACAGCCAGGCCAAAGCACTGAGTTCCGGTCGCACAGGAGCAGTGGGGGTGCTGGTCCCGGACATCACCAACCCCTTCTACTTCGACCTCATCCGGGGCACCCAGCTCCAGCTCAAGGCCGCCGGATACACCCAGCTGCTGGTGGACACGGAGGAATCGGACGAGGTGGAGGCCAGCACCATGGAACAGCTCCGCAAGAGTGCGGACGGAATCGTGGTGGCCGCCTCCCGGCTCACCGACGAAGCCCTGCTGGCCGCGGCGGCAAAAATGCCCATGGTCACCATGAACCGCGATGTCCCCGGCATCCCTGCGGTTCTCATTGACACGCCGTCCGCCACGAGCCAGGCCCTCGACCACCTCATCTCGCTGGGCCATACCCGGATTGCCTACATCGCCGGACCGGCAACGTCCCAGTCCAGCACCCGGCGCTGGACCGCCCTGTCCGAGGCAGCCAAGGAACGCGGCGTGGAGGTGCGCAGGCTGGGGCCGTTCGCGCCCAAGACGCAGTCCGGCGCAGCAGCCGCGGACGCCGCCGTGCACAGCGGGGTGACGGCCTGCATCGCGTTCAACGACCTCATCGCCATCGGAATGCTCCAACGCCTCCGCGAACGCGGCCTCCGTGTTCCGCAGGACATGAGCATTGTGGGCTGCGACGACATCTTCGGCGCCGACTTCTGCAATCCGCCGCTGACCACCATGGCCTCCCCGATCGAACAGGCCGGCCGCGTGGCAGTCTCCATGCTGCTGGCCCAGCTGAACCCGCTGGCGGGCGGCGGCACACGCAGCCGGTCCGTGATGCCCACGCATCTGACCGTCCGCGGCTCCACCGGGCCTGCACCTGCGCCCGGTTCTGTGGCTGGTCCAACAGCGGAGTGACTCCGCGACCGACGCAGTGAGTCCGCGCCCGACTCCGTGACTCCGCGACCGACGCAGTGGGACACAGTTGAGCATGGTTGACACTGCTGACTAGTCTGGATCACATGCGCGAACTCCAGGCCAGCATCATTGAAGAAATGGGCGTCCAGCCCCGGATCGATCCCGCCGGGGAGGTGCGCAAACGCGTCACGTTCCTGAAGGAATACCTCAAGGCAACGCACACCAAGGGCTTCGTCCTGGGCATCTCCGGAGGCCTTGACTCCTCGCTCGCGGGCAGGCTGGCCCAGCTTGCCGTCGAAGAGCTCGCGGCCGAAGGAACGGAAGCCAATTTCGTGGCGGTCCGCCTTCCCTACGGCGTGCAGCACGATGAGGACGACGCCCAGGCAGCCCTCGACTTCATCCAGGCCAAGACCGAATGGACCTTCAACATCTCCGCCGCAGTGGACGGCTTCGAGGATGAATTCGAGAAGACCGTGGGCAACGGGATCTCCGACTTCCACAAGGGCAACACCAAGGCCCGCACCCGCATGATCGCGCAGTACGCCCTCGCGGGCGAGCACAACTATCTGGTCATCGGCACCGACCACGGCGCGGAATCAGTCACGGGCTTCTTCACCAAGTACGGCGACGGCGGCGCGGACATACTGCCTCTGTTCGGACTCAACAAGCGCCAGAACCGGGCGCTCCTGGCCGAGCTCGGCGCCCCCGCCCGCATCTGGGAGAAGGTCCCCACGGCCGACCTCCTCGACGGCAAACCCGGCCGCACGGACGAGGACGAACTGGGCATCACCTATGACCAGATCGACGACTACCTCGAAGGCCGCGAGGTCCCGGACGCCGTGGCCGAATCGATCGAGCAGAAATACCTCCGCACCCGTCACAAGCGCACGGTCCCGGTCAGCATATTCGACACCTGGTGGAAGGGCGAGGGCCCGGAGGAACCCCGGGTCGGTCTGTAAAACTCACCGGGGGACTCCCTCCCGGGGCACTTTGGGCGCTGGCTGGACCGATTCGGTCCTCCGCACCGGCGTGTCCGTGTCAAAGTGCCCCACGTCGGTCCTCCGGGATCCCTGGGTACGGGTCCCTGGTTCACTGGTTGCCTATGAGATATCAGCTAAGGCACCAGCACGATCTTGCCGCGGATGTGCCCTGCCCGGCTGATGCCGAGTGCCCGGACCGCGTCTGTGAGTGGCAGCCGTTCATGGATGTTGAAGCGGAGCTTTCCCTCGGCAGCCAGCCTGGCCGCGTCCGCTACGCGCCCGTCGAGCAGCCGGACCGGTGCAATTCCGGCGGCATTGGACTCCTTGCCGGGCACAGTCGTCACCGCGGCCCCGTGACCGCCCAGCAGCGCGACGATCACCGCCGTCGCCTCCTCCCCGCCAAAGGTGTCCACCACCGCGGTGATGCTGCCGAGTGAGCGGACACGATCCGCGAGCCCCTCGCCGTAGGCCACCGGTTCGGCCCCGAGTCCGCGCAGGTAATCGTGGTTTGGTTCTGAAGCGGTGCCGATGACCCGGATGCCCAGGTCCCGCGCGATCTGGACTGATGCCGAGCCCACCCCGCCCGCCGAGCCGTGGACCAGGACGGTATCCCCCAAGCCAACGCCCAGCTGGACCAGGGCCGAGTACGCCGCGCCGCCCGCTATCGCCATGCAGGATGCCTGCTCAAAATCGATGCCGGCCGGCTTGGGTGTCAGTTGGGCGGCCGGAACGTTGGCTACGGCGCGGTACCCTCCGGCGACGCCGTTCCAAATGACCTCGTCGCCCACTCCGAACCCGGTCACGCCGGGGCCGACGGCGGTCACCGTTCCTGCCGCTTCGCAGCCGGGAACACCGGGTAGCTGCAGCGGGAAGTAGGGCTCCAGGTAGCCTGCAACGAGCTTCCAGTCCACCGGGTTGACGGCGATGGAGCGGACGCCCACCTGGACCTCGCCCTCCCCCGGGGGTGGGAGCTCCTCTTCGCCCACGGTGACGACCTCCGGGCTGCCGAAGTGGTCAAAGGACATTTTGATGCTGTTCATGAGGCTGCACTCCTTAGGTTCGACGCAGTTGCCGCCTACGCTGCCAGCATCTTGCAGATCGGATGTGTGCGCAAGCGCCTGCTGCTGGCCACTATCTCCCGCACTCGGCGGACGAAGTCCGGGCCGCAACGGGGCACTTTGAACCCCGGTTGGCCCGTTCCGGCCTCACCTTCCGGCGTGTCCGTGTCAAAGTGCCCGACGACGGCCGGCCTCCCAGCTCAGGCGCCGCCCGGCGGACGGGTCAGCAGCGTGGAGATCCGGTGCGCTTCTTCCATCAGGAGGCGGCCCAGGGTCTCCTGCCGTTCGCCACGGAAACGCGGCTCAATCCCCGTCAGCGACAAGGCCCAGGCTGGGCGCCCGCGCTGGTCGAACACCGCGGCGCCCATGCCCCAGCTGCCTTCGAGCACCAGACCGGGATTGACTGAGTAGCCGGCCTGCCGGGTCTTCGCCAGGTTCTCCCGGACCAGGGCCTCGGTGTGCGCAGCGGCGAAGTTGCCGGCGTGGGCGGCCCAACCGGCGAGCAGCTCCTCCTGTTCCGTCTCGGGCAGGAACGCCATGATCGCGGTCCCGGCGGACGCCACCCCCAGCGGAAACCGGACGCCTTCATGCAGCACGAAGGAGCGGACCGGGAAGCTGCCTTCCTCCCGGAGCAGGCACACCGTTTCCGCTCCGCGGCGGATGGAGAAGAACGCGCTTTCACCGGTCTCCTCGGCAAGCCGGCGCAGGCTGGGCCGTGCAATGTCCTCCAGCGGAAAACGGGCGGAGGCCACGGAACCCATCAGCAGGATTTCCGGGCCCAGCACCCAGTTGCCGCTCTGAGGGTCCTGGTCCAGCAGGCCTTCGGAGGCCAGCGAGGAGAGCAGCCGGTGGACGGTGGGCCGGGTCAGGCCCGATTCCCGAACCACTTCAACCAGCGGACTGCCTTCGGGCTGGCGTCCCACGATCCTCAGCAAAGCTGCAACCCGGCTGACCACCTGGGCACCCTGGACCGGTACTGAATTCATTATTTTCCCTTCAAAGTATCCACAATATGGATACTTCTTAGCCTACCGTCCACACTTTAAAAATGCCCGCAATTACGGGAAAATCGCGCCTTGACAGCGCCTCCAGCCGCCCCGTACGCTCCAATTCCAGAACAACAGTCCACAAAGTGGATTACCGTCTGCACGGGGACCCGCACTGCCGGAACCCGCCCGCTCAATGAGGAGATGCAATGTCAAAGGTGAAATCCGGTGCGGCTGCCGCACTGCGGGACGTGCTGCAGGACGGCATGACGCTGGCCGTCGGAGGCTTCGGGCTCAGCGGCATCCCGGCGGACCTGATCGAGGCCGTCCGCGATTCCGGCGTCAAGGACCTCACGGTCGTCTCCAACAACATGGGCGTGGACGGCAAGGGCCTCGGTGTGCTGATCGAGGCAGGCCAGGTCCGCAAGGTCATCGCCTCCTACGTGGGCGAGAACAAGCTCTTCGCCGAGCAGTACCTCGCCGGCAAGCTGGAAGTGGAGTTCACCCCGCAGGGCACCCTGGCCGAGCGCCTCCGCGCCGGCGGAGCCGGCATTCCGGCCTTCTATACCAAGACCGGCGTTGGCACGCTCGTCGCCGAGGGCAAGCCGCTCGCCGAGTTCGACGGCGAAACGTACGTCCAGGAGCGCGCCATCAAGGCCGACGTCGCCCTGGTCCACGCGCACACTGCAGACACCGACGGCAACCTGATCTACCGGTTCACTGCCCGCAACTTCAACCCGGTGGTGGCCACGGCCGGGGCGGTGACCATTGCCGAGGCCGAGGTCATCGTCGAACCGGGCGATCTGGATCCGAACCACATCGTCACCCCGGGCGTCTACGTCCAGCGCCTGGTGCAAGCCAGCAGCCGGGTCAAGGACATCGAACAGCGCACGGTCCGCGCCCGCATCTCCGAGCCTGTTCCCGCCTGACTCCCCCACCGCGGGCGCACGGCACCACCGGACCCGGCATCACCGGGACGCGCGCCCCAGCCCTCCACACCAAGGGCGAACGAACACTTAAGCCCCCCACCTTTTGAACCCCAAGGAGAACCCCATGGCCTGGACCAGGGATGAAATGGCTGCCATCGCGGCCGAAGAACTCAACGACGGCGACTACGTCAACCTCGGCATCGGCATCCCCACGCTGGTGGCCAACAACCTGCCCGAGGGCGTGCGCGTGGTCCTGCAAAGCGAGAACGGCCTGCTCGGCATGGGCCCGTTCCCCTACGAAGGCGAGGAAGACGCCGACCTCATCAACGCCGGCAAGCAGACCGTCACCGTCCTTCCCGGCGGCAGCATCTTCGACTCCGCCACGTCCTTCGGCATGATCCGCGGCGGCCACGTCAAGGTCGCCATCCTGGGCGCCATGCAGGTCTCGGGCAGCGGCGACCTCGCCAACTGGACCATCCCCGGCAAGATGGTCAAGGGCATGGGCGGCGCCATGGACCTCGTCGCCGGAACCCCGCGCGTTGTGGTCCTCACCGAACACAACGCCAAGGACGGCACCGCCAAAGTCGTCAGGGAGTGCACGCTCCCGCTCACCGGCTTGAGCTGCGTGGACAGGATCATCAGCGACCTCGCTGTTTTTGATTTGGAAAAGTCCGACGGCGGCCGGCAGCTGACGCTGACCCGCCTCGCCCCGGGCGTCACTGTTGAGGAGATCCGCGAGAAAACCGAAGCCCGCTTCGACGTCGCCCCGTCCCTGAACGCAACCCCCACCCTTGAAGGAGCCACGGCATGAGCCTGAAGGAACAGTTCGGCAAGGATGTCCTACTCACCGGCTGGGGCCACAGCCGCTTCGGCAAACTCACTGACGAGACCCTCGAGTCCCTGATCGTGCAGGTGGCCACCGAGGCCATCGGCAACGCCGGGATCGAACCGGGCCAGATCGATGAGATCTACCTCGGCCAGTTCAATTCCGGCATGATGCCGCTGGCCTTCCCGTCCTCGCTCGCGCTGCAGGTCTCCGAGCAGCTTGCCAACGTGCCCTCCACCCGCGTGGAAAACGCCTGCGCATCCGGCTCGGCCGCCTTCCAGCAGGGCACCAAATCGCTGCTGGCAGGCACCGCCAAGACTGTGCTCGTCATCGGCGCCGAGAAGATGACCCACGCCGGCGCCGACGTTGTGGGCTCGGCCCTGCTGGGCGCGGATTACGACATGGCCGGCAAGGCCTCCACCACCGGCTTCACTGGCCTCTTCGCCGAAGTGGCCAAGCACTACGAGAAGCGCTACGGACCGGTCAGCGACATCCTGGGCACCATCGCGGCGAAGAACCACCGCAACGGCGTGGACAACCCCTACGCGCAGCTCCGCAAGGACCTCGGCGAGGAGTTCTGCCGCACGGTCTCGGACAAGAACCCGATGGTGGCCGATCCGCTGCGCCGCACCGACTGCTCCCCCGTGTCCGACGGCGCCGCCGCCGTCGTGCTGTCTGTCTCACCGACCGGCGGGGCCACTGCGCCGGTGCGCCTGGCGGGGTTCGGCCACGCGAACGACTTCTTCCCCGCCGAACGGCGCGACCCCACCGCTTTCGCTGCGACGCGCGCGTCCTGGCAGCGGGCATTGGGGATGGCCGGCGTCGCGCTTGAGGACCTGGACTTCGCCGAGGTGCACGACTGCTTCACCATCGCCGAACTGCTCATGTACGAGGCCATGGGACTGACCGAACCCGGCGAAGGCGCCCGTGCCCTGGCGGAAGGCTGGGTGTTCAAGGACGGCAAGCTGCCCGTCAACGTCTCGGGCGGTCTCAAGGCCAAGGGCCACCCCGTCGGCGCCACCGGCGTGTCCCAACACGTCATAGCGGCAATGCAGCTCACCGGCACCGCGGGCGGCATGCAGCTCGCCAATCCCCGCCGCGCTGCAGTGCAGAACATGGGCGGCGTGGGCATCGCGAACTACGTCAGCGTGCTCGAAGCGGTCTAGCCCCACCCAAGTAGGTAGCAGCAGATGTCGTTTTGAGCCCTCAAAACGACATCTGCTGCTACCCAGTTGGGCTAGCGTGCCCGGATCAGGGCCGCGATCCCGGCAAACCCCGGCCGCTCCGAATTGTCCAGGGCGGAGCGGCCCTGTGGATCCCGGATGCCGGGGTCGGCGCCGGCGTCGAGGAGCTGTCGCACAACCTCCTGCTGCCTGGGCCCGCCGTTGTTGAGCAGAATGGCCTCCTGCATGGCGGTCCAGCCCAGGCTGTTGACGTGGTTCACGGGCACGCCGGCTGCGATGAGGATCGGCACGATGTCCACATGCCCGCGTTCGCTCGCGGGGATCAGCGCCGTTCCGCCGAAGCGGTTGGTACTCCGGACATCCGCACCCGCAGCCAGGGTCAGCTCCAGGACCTCGTTGAACCCCTCGGCGCCCGCATAGAGGAACGCCGAGACGTTGCCCCCGGCCCGGATCAACTCCGCCACCGTCGCAGCATCGTTGGCCTTCGCGGCCCGGATCAGCCGCTGGTCGAGTTCCGCCTGCGCGTCAGCTGACGGCGTCCCGGCGGCGGAGGAGGTTACGGGCACGGACGACGGCGGTGCGTCCCGCCGGCCGGGGTCCCTGGGCCCTGCCTGGCACGACGCCAGGCAGGCCGCGACACCGGCCGTGGCGATGAAGACCGCCGATACTTGCCGCGTCCTCCGCCATGTCCTGAACCGCCGCATCAGCCCTGAGCCTACTTCGCGGCGCCTGCGGCAATGGCCTCCGCACCGGCGGTTGCGCAGGCTTCATCCAGCGCACCATCCGGGGCGCCGCCCACGCCGATGCCCGCCACGGAGACCCCGTTGACCTTGAGCGGGACCCCGCCGGCCAGGAAGAGCGTGCCGGGGAGGTCCGCGATGCTGGGCCCGTTGCCGTTGATGCGCTTGGCAAGCTCGCTGGTGGGCGTGCCGAACGCGGCAGCCGTGTAGGCCTTCTGCTGCGCCGCTTCAATGGTGTGCTCGGCAGCGTTGTCGCCGCGGAGGTGCCTGCACGGTTCCGAATCTGTCCACCAGAGCCACGGTGACGAACGGCAGCTTGTCCGCCTGGCACTTGGCGAGGGCAGCCTTGACCGCGTCCGCGGAGGCGCCGACGCTGATCCGGTTCTGGGCCACCACGGTTTCCGGGGCCGGCTGGACGTCGGCTGCCGGAACGGCTGCGGGAGCCGCTGCCGGTGCAGGGGCGGCAGCTGAGGTCCCGGCGTTGGCTGCGGCGGTCAGCCCGCCGGTCAGGAGCAGTGCTCCGGCGGCAGCGGCGGCGGCGATCTTCTTGGACATCTTCACGGGTTCTCCTTGGAATGGGGTTCTGGCACTTGCCCGGGTTCATGCCCCGGGCCTGGAATCCATCCTTTCCGCTGAGACCCGGCAAGGCATCGGGCGTTAGTCTGCTCCGGCCTCCCCCATTAGGCTCGCCGTATCAGCCAAAAAGCTGAGAGACCAGCAACGGCGCGGGCCCTAGCATTGTGGGTAGCACTCCTCCACCGGAACCGGACCCCCATGCCCTCCTCACCACCAGCCCGCCCGGCGGCGCCGGTCCCCTCGCCAGCCCCCGAGCCCCTCCCCCACCACGGCGCTCCCGGAAGAGGCCCGCTGGGCCGCATCGACGCCGTCGTCCATCTTGGTTTTGCCGTGCTGCTGATGGCGTCGGCGGTCCGGTACGTGATGCGGCACAGCCCGGCGGACAACCTGTGGGTGCTGGCCCTCGCCGCGGCAGTGTGTTCGCTCTATGCCGTGATCGCCGTGCTCTCGCAGCGCAGGCGGCCGTGGGCAGTGTGGATGTTCGTCCTGGTGGCGCTCTGGGCGGTGCTGGTGATCGCGGCACCCAGCTTTGCATGGTGCTCGTTCGCGCTGTTCTTCCTGTGCCGGACGGCCTTCAGCGGCTGGGTGGCGTATTTGGCGGGCGGCGCGACGGCGGCGGCCACCGCCGTCGGGCTGTTCCGGCTCAGCGGCGGCAGCGATATTGCCATGCTCCTGGGGCCGCTGGCCGTGGGCGTTATGCTGACGCTGATCTACGACCGCATCGAGCAGGACGCCGCCGAGCAGCGCAGGCTGCACGCGGAGGTGTCGCTGGCCCAGGGACGGCTGGCGGCCAGCGAGCGCAGGGCGGGCACCATCGAGGAGCGCGAACGGGTGTCCCGGGAAATCCATGACACCGTGACGCAGGGCCTGGCCAGCAGCCTCCTCCTCCTGGAAGCCGCCAACAGGTCCTGGCCCAGCCTGGCCGCGCGCGAGGACGTCCTCAGCGCCAGCGGGATGCTGCGCCGGAACCTCGCGGACACCCGCAGCCTGGTCCACGAACTCGCCTCCCCCGGGCTGGACACGGCGCCCCTGCCGGATGCCCTGCTGCAGGCGGCGTCGCAGTATGTCCCGGGCGCGCGCCTGCTGGTCACCGGCGAGCCGCGCCCTGTGCCCGCGGACGTGCGGCACACGCTGCTCCGGGTGGTCCAGAGCGCTGCCGCGAACACCAAGCTGCATGCCGGCGCGGAGAACGCCACGGTGACGCTGGGGTTCCTGCCCGGTGCCGTCACCCTGGATGTGTACGACGACGGCGGCGGCTTCGACCCGCTGTCGCTGGCACCGCCGTCGGACGCCGGAGGCTACGGACTCCGCGCCATGCGGCAGCGGGTGGAGCAGCTGGGCGGCGTATTCTCGGTGGAAAGCACCCCCGGCGAAGGGACGATCGTGGCCGCGCAACTGCCCACCGGGGAGGAACAGTGAACCCGGTTACCGTGCTGCTGGTGGACGACCATCTGGTGGTCCGCAGCGGGCTCAAGGCCCTGCTGGGAACGCAGCCCGACATTCAGGTGGTGGCCGAGGCCGCCTCCGGAGAAGAGGCCCTGGTCCAAACGGAGCAGCTCAGCCCCGCGGTGGTGGTGATGGACCTCGCCATGGGCGCCGGGATGGACGGCATCGAGGCCATCAAGCAGCTGCGACGCCGCGACAGCAGGCAGGCCGTGCTGGTGTTCACCACCTACGATTCGGATGCGGACATCGTCCGGGCCGTCGACGCCGGCGCCATGGGCTACCTGCTCAAGGACGCTGCGCCTGAGGAGATCTTCGCTGCAATCCGGGGAGCCGTCCAAGGCAAGAGCGTGATGAGCGCCCCCGTGGCTTCGCGGCTCTTCCAGCAGCTGCGGAACCCCGACGAGATCCTGACTCCGCGCGAGGCGGAGCTGCTGAGCCTGCTGATCGAGGGGCTCAGCAACCGGGAGCTCGGCCAGCGGCTGTTCATCTCCGAGGCCACGGTGAAGACGCACCTGGCCCACATTTACGCCAAGCTCGGGGTGGAGACCCGCGCCGCCGCGATCGCCACCGCCATCCGCCGCGAGGGAATGCGCTAGCGGATCCCCCTGGAACGGAGGTCTAGACTCGACCCTAGCCCCGCCCCCGGACTTGAGGAGCCCGCATGCGCGCCACCATCATCCACGGCCCTGGAGACATCCGGGTCGAAGACCGCGACTACCCCAGCGTCCAGCTGCCCACGGACGTTGTGGTGAAGGTGACCGCATCCTGCGTCTGCGGCTCGGACCTGTGGCCGTACCGGGGCGTCAGGCCCACGAAGAAGCCGACGGCCATCGGCCACGAATTCGTCGGGGTGGTGGAGAGCGTCGGAGAAAGCGTGACAGCGCTGGCGGTGGGCGACTTCGTCATTGCACCGTTCGTCATCAGCTGCGGCGAATGCCCTCAGTGCCGCAACGGCGTCACCGTTGCCTGCGACCACCTGGCCGGCTGGGGCGGCCGGGACGATACCGGCCACAGGATCGACGGCGGCCAGGGCCAGGCCATCCGTGTTCCACTTGCCGAGAGCACCCTGGTCAAGGTGCCGGGAGTCAGCGAGCCGGACGCCGGGCTCACTGCCAACCTGCTGACGCTCTCCGACGTCATGGCCACCGGCCACCACGCGGCGCTGTCCGCGAAAGTGGCGCCCGGCCGGACGGTGGTAGTGGTGGGCGACGGCGCCGTCGGGCTTTGCGGTGTCCTCGCGGCCAAGCGTCTCGGGGCAGAGCGGATCATCGCCATGTCCCGCCACGCGGACCGGCAGGCGCTGGCCCGCGAGTTCGGCGCCACGGACATCGTGGAGGAACGGGGCGACGACGGCGTGGCCAAGGTCCGCGAGCTGCTGGACGGGGTGCTGGCCGATTCGGTGCTGGAATGCGTGGGCACGAAGGAATCCATGGAGCAGGCCCTGCACTGTGTCCGCCCGGGCGGCGCGCTTGGCTTTGTGGGCGTCCCCACCGGAGGGGCCGAGGTTCCGCTGCGCTACCTGTTTGACTCCAACGTCTCCATCGCCGGCGGCATGGCTCCCGCACGGACGTACATCCCCGAACTGCTGGCGGACGTGCTGGCCGGAACCATCAACCCGGGCCGGGTGTTTGACTCCGTGATGCCGCTGGAGGAAGCTGCCGAGGCCTACAAAGCCATGGACGAACGGCGTGCCATCAAGGTGCTGCTCACGCCCTGACCCGGCTGGCTGACCGCAGGGCTTAAGCAGGGTTTTAACAGACTGCAAACGGCAGTCCCTTGCGAGCGCCTTCGGGTGCGATACTAAGTCTGCGTACGAATGGGGTGCGCGAACGGTCCGGGGTCTTCGCTTGGTGGCGAACTGGGGGAACTGAATGCAGCTCGACACCTCAACCCTCAGGGTTGCCTTTGCCGTTGTCGCGTTCACTCTTGCCCTCCTGTTCTACTTCGCGGCCTACCGGAGCACGCGGTCCCCCTACAGTGCGTGGTGGTGCCTCGCCCTGACGCTCTTCCTCGCCGGGTCCGCTTCCTTTCTCTTCAACGGGACAGCGCATCAGGTGTGGGCCAACCCCCTGGGAAACTGCCTGCTGATCGCCGGAGCAACCTGCGTCTGGTCAGGCGCCCGGTCGCTACACGCGTCGCGGCCGCGTTCCTGGCAGCTGGCGGCAGGTCCCGCCGTTGTGACCGTGTCATCAGCCCTGGAAAACCCTGCCGTCAACGTGTGGTCCGGCGGGGCCGTGTTCCTGGCGCTCATGAGCCTCATGCTGGGCCTTGCGTCCCGCGAACTCTGGCGGCTGGAGCCGGGCTACTCCCGGGTCCGGATTCCGCTGGCCATCGCGGCCGGGTTCTTCTCCGCCTACTACTTCTGCCGGCTGGTGGTGTACATCGGCGAAGGCCCGGACGGCCCCGTTTTCGTCGCCTACTTCGGCTCCGCCGTCACCACGCTGGTCACCATGGTGCTGCTGGTGGTGGTGTCCTTCAGCATGGCGGCGCTCAGCAGCGAACAGCAGACTCGCGCCCTCCACGCCGTGGCCACGCAGGACGGCCTCACCGGGCTGCTCAACCGCTCGGCCTTCATGGAACTGGCTTCCGATGAGCTGCAGCGGCTGCGGCGCAAGCAGGCACTGGGCTGCCTGATCCTGGCCGACATTGACCACTTCAAGGCAGTCAACGACACCTACGGCCACGCGGCCGGCGATGTGGCCCTGCAGTCGTTCGCCGCCGCCTGCAATGACACGGTCCGTTCAACAGACCTCGTGGGACGTTACGGCGGCGAGGAGTTCATCTTCCTCCTGCCCGGGGTAAGCCCGGACCGGGCAGAAGCCATCACTACGGCGATCAACCGGCAGCTCAGGTCAGTCCGCGGACCGGGCGGTTTCCGCATGCCCACGGCGAGTTACGGCATTGCCCCGATAGACCATGGAACGGTCGGCCTGGATGAGCTGATCGCGACCGCGGACACCGCCCTGTATCAAGCCAAGTCGCTGGGCCGCAACCGCACCGTCCGGGGAGTCCACACCCCTTAGTCGCCCGGGCTCCCACCAGGGCAGTGCCAGGACACCGGCAAAGTAGGGCATTTCTCCCCTTTGCGCCGCCCTGCGGCGGGGGCTAGCGTGAAGCGCGTCAGCATCCACCGCCGTCGAGGAGCCGTCATGGCCGGGTTTGTGCAGATCATCGAATTCAAGACCTCCCGCATCAAGGAGATTGAAGAGCTGGGCCGTCCGTCAAGGACCGAGGGAAGTACTCCGCCAACGTTCCGCCGCATCGTCGCGACGGCGGACAGGGACCACCCGGGGACCTATTTCACTATCGTCGACTTCGATTCCTTTGACTCTGCGATGGAGAATTCCGGCCACCCGGAAACGTCGGAATTCGCGGCCAAGATGGCTGCGCTGTGCGACGGACCCGTGATCTTCCGGAACCTGGATGTCATGTGGGAGGACACCGGCGAGGGCGCCGACAACGGCTAGGAGCGGGACATGGGTTCAGTAAGCCCTGATCCGCAGGCGGGCAGCGGGGCCCGGGACAGCCTCGTTGTGGGGCTCACGGAGCTTGCCTCCGGGTCGCTGGCGCTGGTGGGAGGCAAGGCGCTGAACCTTGGCAAACTCACCGCGGCGGGCTTTCCTGTTCCGCCCGGCTTCTGCCTGACCACAGCTGCCTACCGGATGGCCGTCCCCGCGGCACTCGACGGCGTGGCCTCCCGCCTGGACGGCGCTCCGGACTCACACTCTGACGACGGCGCGGCCGACGTCCGGGACGAGCTGGCGCGGCATGCACGCGAGGCGGTGGCGGCGGCACCGGTGCCGCCCGACGTCGAGGCTGCCGTCCGCCGCGCGTACACGGTTATGGGCGACGACGTGGCAGTGGCGGTACGGTCCTCGGCCACCGCGGAGGACTTGCCCTTCGCCAGCTTCGCGGGGCAGCAGGATTCGTTCATGGATATCGTCGGAGCCGACGCCGTCGTCCAGGCCGTGCGGCGTTGCTGGGCGTCCCTCTGGACGGACCGGGCGGTGGCCTACCGCACGGCGAACGGGATCAGCCACCGCGAGGTGGGTCTCGCCGTCGTCGTTCAACAGATGGTCGACGCCGGCACGTCCGGCGTGCTGTTCACCGCCAACCCGGTGACGGGGACGCGCACGGAGACCGTCATTGATGCCAGCCCGGGACCGGGGCAGGCCGTGGTCTCCGGCGCGGTGAATCCCGACCACTTTGTGGTGGACACGGCCACGGGCAGGGTCCTGCAGGCGTCACAGGGCCGGGGGCAAAGCCTGGCCGAGGCCCAGCTTCGCGAACTGGCATCACTAGGCGACTCCGCCCAGAGCCTGTTTGGCGCACCCCAGGACGTGGAGTGGGTGATCGACGCCGGAGGCAAGGCCTGGCTGGCCCAGTCGCGGCCCATCACCACGCTGTACCCGCTGCCGGAGGAGGAAGAATCCGGCGACGAAGCCAGCACGGACGAGGCGGCCGGTACGGAGCCGCGGGTGTACCTGTGCGGCACGCTGCTCCAGGGGCTCACCCGCCCCATCACGCCGATGGGCCTCTCAGTCCTGAGCCTCATGAGGGGAAACAAGGGGCCGTGGAAATACGTGAACCCCGGGCTGCGGATGTATGTCGACCTGACGCCGTTCGTCCGCAGCAAATCCGGCCGCCGGACGCTGCTGCGGATGCTTCCGCTGGCCGACGGAAGGTCTGCGGCCGTGTTCCCGGCACTGCTGGAAGACCCGCGGTTCAGCATTGCCCGTCCTCCCCGAAAGGGGCGGCGCCGGAAGCGGGGCCGGGACGGCGCTGCGGGTTCCGCGACGACAGAAAGACAGGGCACGGACGGCACCCAGAACCTCGGCCTGGCTGCACAGTTCATCCCCGCGATGGTGCGTGCCCTGCTGTGGCCGGACGCGGAACTGCGCAGGGCACGGCACTATCAAAGGCGCCTCGAAGCCCGGCTGGCGCTCCGGCTCCCGGCCAGTCCGGCACGACGGCTCCGGCACGCGGAGGATGTCCTCGGGACCACTGTCAGCGGGCTGATCCAGGCCACACTGCCGGGGCCGGCTGCCGGGTACCTGATGTTGGCCGCCGCCCGCAGGCTGCTGCGCGGCATTGCCAAGCCGCGGGAACTGGAGGCGGTCCTGCGGGGGCTTCCCCACAACGTGACCACGATTATGGACCTTGAACTGTGGCACCTGGCCGTTTCCCTGGGCCGGGATACCGAGGCCCGCCGGCTGTTGATGGAACAGCGCCCAGAGGAACTGGCTGCGCGCTACGACGCGGGAAGCTTGCCGCCCGTTGCCCAGGCCGGGCTGCGGAAGTTCCTGTCCAAGTACGGTCACCGGGCCGTGGCGGAAATCGATCTGGGGATGCCGCGGTGGTCCGAGGAACCGGACCACCTGCTTGGCATGATCTCGAACTATCTCCGGGTGGAGGAGCCCGAGCAGGCTCCGGACCGCCAGTTTGCCAAGGCCGCCGACGACGCGGAGGCCCGGATCAGCGAACTGGCGGCGCGTGCAGGTGCCAAAAGCCGGCTGCGGGGGCGCCTGGTGGCGCTCTGCCTGCGGCGGACCCGGCAGCTGGCCGGCCTGCGGGAATTTCCCAAGTTCTGCATCGTGATGGTGCTGGCGGAGATGCACCGGCAACTCCTGGCCGTTGGAGTGGAACTGACAAGGGCCGGCACCATCACCGCGGCCGGCGATGTGTTCTTCCTGGACTTCGATGAGCTGAGGGTGGGCCTTCGCGGTGCGAACCTGAAGGGAATCGTCGCCCCGCGCCGCCGGCTGTACGACGTCGAACTCCGACGACGGCGGATTCCGCGCCTGCTGCTTTCGGACGGCACCGACGTGGAGGCCGCCGTCATGGCGAAGGCCGCCGCGCTGGCCCCGGCAGACGCGCCAGACCGGCTGGCGGGGACGCCGGCCTCCGCCGGCACGGCCACCGGTAAAGTCCGGGTGGTTATGGATCCGGTGGGTGCCCGCCTGGAACCCGGGGAAATTCTTGTGGCCCCGTCGACTGATCCCGGCTGGACGCCGCTTTTTATGACGGCCGGGGCCCTGGTGATGGAGATGGGCGGAGTCATCTCCCACGGTGCGGTGGTGGCACGCGAATACGGCATCCCCGCCGTCGTCGGGGTTCCCGATGCCACCGCACGGCTGCGCGACGGGCAGACGATCACAGTGGACGGGGCAGCCGGAACCGTCACTTGGTGAGGGAATTAGCCGTCTATTTGCGGTTCACACGGGCACATTGTTGCCCTGCTGGGCAGACTTATAGTGCACTAAGAGGACTTATACCCTTGCAAGCAGCGCCGTCGCCCCGTACGTTGGGGAAAGCGGGGGACGTTCTCCGCACCGCGGGCCATTGTGCCTGCGGAGAGAATCAGAGTCACATGAAGGAATGCAGCCATGGCAACAGGCACAGTTAAATGGTTCAACGCCGAAAAGGGTTTTGGCTTCATTGCCCCCGACGACGGGTCCGCGGACGTTTTCGCCCACTATTCGGCAATCTCCAGCAGCGGATACCGCTCACTGGATGAGAACCAGAAGGTCGAATTCGATGTAACCCAGGGTCCCAAGGGCCCGCAGGCAGAGAACATCCGCCCTCTCTAAAGGCTTAGGGAAAGGTTCCGGCGCCCAGCCGGACCACCCCGTACCGACAACGGCCCCTCCGAACCTAACGGTTCGGAGGGGCCGTTGTTGTTGCCTGCTGGCTTTGGCCACGGCGCAGGCGCCACCTCACCGGGGCAAGCCCGGCTTGTGCCGTGCGCGTTGGACTGCCCGGTACACCGTGGATCTGGCTACTGAGAAAAGTTCTGCGAGTTCGCCGGTGGCGTGCTCACCCGCGTCGTGCAGTTTGACCAAGTGCGCCTCCCGCGCGGGAGACAGCTCCGGTTTCTTCCCGCGCAGCCGGCCCATGGCTTTTGCGATCTTCATGCCCTCGCGGGTTCGGGCGCGGATCAGGTCGCTCTCGAATTCCGCCTCCATGGCCAGCACGTTAAACAGCAGTTTTCCGACGGGGTCGGTGGGATCGTGCACCGAGCCGCCGACGCTGAGTTTCACGTTGCGCTGGGCCAGCTCGTCAACGATTTCGTGGGCGTCCCGGACTGACCTGGCCAGACGGTCCAGCTTGGTTACAACAAACGTATTGCCATCCCGGCACGCCGCCATCGCTTCCCGAAGGCCCGGCCGGTTCCTGTCAGTGCCGGTCAGTCCGTGGTCCACGTAGATCCGATCCGGGGTGATCCCTAAGGCTGACAGTGCGTCGCGCTGCGCCGTGAGGTCCTGCTGCTCCGTGGACACACGCGCGTAGCCGACCAGCAAAGCGGTCATGCGCAAAAGTCTGCCACTCGACTCTTAGGTGGGCCAGATATGTTACCGTCACCTGGCATTTCAACGGACGGGTCTTACGGTGGGGGCTGATGCGTAGGGACACGTTTATGCAGGTGGGCGGTAGGTTCGTCCGGAAGGGGGCGGGCTTACGGGACGGCTTGTGCGGGCGGGGGTGCGAGAAATGTTTCGTTGCCTCCGCATTGGAGAGCTTTCCCAATGAGGTCTGAAACCGCCGAGGGACTTAATCTAGGAGTGGCAAGGCCGCGGTTACCAGGCGTCCAAGGGTGGCTAGGGCGTGTCTCCTTATTGTCGTAGCCAGATGACGACCGGCTTACGGGACGTTATGCGGACCGGCCCCTTTCGCGGCATTTTGGATCGCAGCACATCTCCTCCGCGGGGGCATCTGCTTGAATCAACTCATCAATATCGGAACCCATCAACGTTGTGCACACAGTCGAGAGGGGAGGTTACCGTGCATGAGGTGAGGCGTAGCATCTATGTTCAAAGGCGGGCTGATTGGGATCGCGAAAGAGGTCTAGCGCGCTATGAACGATAAGTTGAGTAACAAGCCTGTTAAGAGGCGATCCTTTCCCTCCATAAGCGGCGTATTTCTTGGGCTCATCTTTGGAGTCCTAGCACTTTTCACTGAACACACTTCGCCGTTCTGGATCACCTTCAACATCATCCTAATTGTGGTGACGTTTGGGTTCGCCGCCGCCAACGTCATAGGACTGGCCGTCGTCAAGTACCGCAGGTCGTCAAGGGCAGATCAATCCAACCCGTAGCGGTCAAGGTTCCTCAGACGGATTCTCTATTGGGACGCTTTGCCGCCTTGAGGCGCGGTGTCACCAAGGCGTGCCTCGAAGATCGATGTCGCCGTGCGGCCACTCGCTCGCATCGCGCGTCGCGGAGCAGATGAGCGTTGGCCCTCCACGGGACACGATGACCGATATCCGGTCCAAGCGGGACAAGCACCGTTCCGTGGCATGCACCTCAAGCCATCCTGCTGACTCGTAGAAGGGGACCACATCTTTCCGGCATCCGAGGAAACCGAAGTCGACGCCGGCTTCATCGCGCATCGCCTTTTGAGCGTGTCGCATCGCTCGGCCGCCGAGACCAGTACCGCGAAAGCGGTGATCAACCAGCACGCCTCCCGTGCCAGCCACAACGACGTCGTCGGTTCCTACTGAGATCACGCGACGCTGAAAGCCCACATGCGCCGCCAGAGCGGGCCCTTGGAACGCCAGGACATGGAAATCGGCTGGTGAGTAGCCGTACGGCGCGTCGGGGCTCCACCGGCCGTAATCGCTTAGGTACTCACCGTCAAAAAGCTTTTCCAGTGCATCTAATTCCATCATGCTGAGGTCTTCATGCCGCTGCAGCCTCAGGGTTTCATTCATTGTTTGAGCCTATGCCTCCAAATCAAAGACCTGGCCTTGGGTAGTCGTCCGTAAGCCGGTCCCGCTTTCGGAATGGTGAGGCGTCCCGCAGCAGGTTTACCGAGTGAGACGGCCGAACCGTCCGCCATTCCGTTTTAGGGAACTCTTCAGCGCCCTAAGGCAGGATGTCGTCTGTCGTCCGCTGTTCGGAGGGCCGCACACCCAGGGCGTCCAAGTAGCGCATCACCAGGGCAGCTGCAATGAGCGCTGCTGAGAAAGGCATGCAAGCCTGCGCCGCAAGAAGATAGATGTGCGTCAAGGCGTAAAAGAAGCCGTTGGCACCGTTAAATGTATAGGTGCCGATGGACTGCATGAACACGTTTGAGAACAGCATTATGCTCAGACCGATCACACCAACGATGATTCCTGCCCACAGAGTGCGCCGGTAAAGCATGGATTTTGTGCTTCTAGACATCTCGTTCCCCCAGAACGTGAGCGGCCTCGTGCCGCCGATAATTCACCTAAGCACGCGGCAGGACGCTCCACAAGATTATGGGTTTCTGTTGACGGCAGTAGTCCGGAGAAGATCCACTACTGCCCGGCGGCGTCCAATCCCTGGTGTTGGACTTCCTCATTCGCGTAGCCTATCGGTGTTTCCCGGCTCCGTTAGTCCTACTGAGTGCAAAGGAACGCCCGTCCTCGAGTTCGTCCGCTGAGGGTTCGGCGTACGGGGACGGTGAAGAACGGGACGCGCAACTTACCTTGGCGCCCCAATGCAAAACTAGGGGTATGAGCATCTGCGGTGATATTCCGCCTTGGCCGTCTTCCAACCCGGAGCATGGCCGTATCCGGCTGCGCACGTTCACGAATCTGGACGTAGGGATGGCCATGGACCTTTCCCAAGATCCGTATGTCCCCACGGTGGGAACCCTCCCACCGTATGCCACTCTTGAACAAGCCTTAGCGTGGATTGAGCGGCAGCGACAGCGCCACATCGAAGGGACAGGATTTTCCTTCTCGATAGCCGACCTTGAAACTAATCGCTCCATGGGGAACATCGGACTATGGATCAGGGAGTTGGACAAAGGCCGTGCACAGGTTGGATATGGCGTTGCCCCGAAGGAGAGAGGCCACAGTATTGCATCCGATGCCCTGTGCGCCCTCACTACCTTTGCTTGGACGATTCCGCATCTGCACCGTCTGGAGTTGTATATCGAGCCGTGGAACGCCGCTTCTATCCGCACCGCCGAACGTGCCGGCTACGAGCGCGAGGGACTACTTCGCAGTCATCAGGAGATCGCGGGAGAGCGTTGTGACATGTTTCTGTACGCCGCAATCCGGGAGAGCACAGTCCAATGAGGGATCGGCTCACGGGCGGCGGTGCGACAGCGAGCGATCAAAAAACGCCGCCACGTAGCGTCTAGTGAAAG
This sequence comes from Arthrobacter sp. ISL-69, assembly GCF_018613775.1. Lineage (NCBI taxonomy): Bacteria > Bacillati > Actinomycetota > Actinomycetes > Micrococcales > Micrococcaceae > Arthrobacter > Arthrobacter sp. ISL-69. The sequence continues at coordinate 126,715 of NZ_JAGGPO010000019.1, read as the reverse complement.
GGAAGCTCTGAGCCCTCTGGGAAAGGCAAGACTCCTTGTGCAGGCGTTATGGTGAACCAGTCGCCGCCCTGCTTGGTCGCAAAAATGATGACTCTCTGATCGGTATCGAGCGGATCGCCGTCTGGGTAGGTCCCTCCTACAGTGCAGGTCGGGGGCATGGAGGTGATGCGGAGGTTCCCCTCTCCGGGATCCCCCTTGAGTACCTGCTCGACTTCAACAAGGTGGGTCGTGGCCTTGGAACCGTAAATGCTTGTTTCGCCGGCCCGGCTTACGGACTTTCCAATGAGCACCACGCCGGCGTTGTCGTATTCGTCCTGAGGGGTCTCGAACCGGACCCAGTCAACGCACGCTACCGGGCCACCGCCTGGAACGGGGCTACTGGTAGAACCAGGGATTGAGCTGGTGGAGTTCGCCGTGGGCTCGGCAGTTCCTGGTTCGCCCGTCACCTTGTCGCCGCATGATGTCAGCAGCATGGTGAGAAGTAGGGATGGAACCAGGCATCGCCACAACCGAATGCGTTTCATTGTGCTCCCTCATAAGTCAACCCTGATCGGAGGATATAGGTGCGTACCCGCATTCGTAGGATGGCGCTCCCGGAGCGGATCGGGAGCGGTAGGATGCTGCGGAGTGCAGGGATACCAGCGAATGATCGGTTCACCCTGGCGGGGAACTTCGCGTTGGATAGGAGGGTATCCCTCCGCCGGATCCGGCGGCCATGAAGACGCCGATCTGGGTTTCTCCGTCGCTTTTGAAGACGGGGATCTCGCGCGGAGGGCGCGGAGTACTGAAGTTCTTGACGGCGTCTTCCGGGCTGGTGGGCATGGGTCCCCCGTACAGGTCACCGGCGTAGGCGTACCCGGATTGCCCGTTGGTTGCCATCACAGCGATCAGATCGGGGGTTCCGTTCTCCTGGCTTTCGACGCCGTAGGTTTCACCCTTGGCATTAACACCCAGGGGTAATCGTTCCTGCTTTACATACTCGGCGGTGAGCTGCCAGCGGGCCTCGGGGTCGGTCTGTATCGTGACACTGTCCTGGCCAGGGGCAAGGCTGATGGTGTAGCTGCTCCAGCCCAGTCTGTCGTTGGCCACATCCTCCTCCGAGCAGCTGCTCGATGCACCGTCGGGATACTCAAACCAGCCAGGAGTCAGGCACCTAAGTTCCATTTGAATCCCCGTGGTTCCCTCGGGAGGAGTGCCCAGCTCAACGGTTGCTGTGCCGGTGTAGGTCGTGGTCACGGGCGAAGCCAGGGGCGTTAACTTCTCCCCTCCAGGGATGTAGAACAGCCCTGCCGCTGCTGCCCCGACTCCAAGCAGTCCTGCTCCCGCCAGTGCGCCGGTACCAAGCCACACCCTGGTGCGCCTCCGTTTCGTGGCTGGTGATTCCTTCTTGACTTGGGAGACCAGTTCTGCCCGGAGGGCATCGCTGAACAGGCCATCGACGTGGGACTGGTTCATGTCCGTTCTCCTTCCAACACCGGGGTTGGAGCGGTGGGCGGGTTAGTAGATGCATCACCGTCGAGGGCGGTTCTGAGCCGCTGGCGTGCCCGGTGGATCCGTGATTTCGCTGCGGCAGGCGTCAGATTCAGGACAGCGGCGGCAGCAACGATGGTGTGCTCCTCGAAAACGACCAGGGTGACCAGATGCAGGTCCTCGGCAGTCAGTGTGGCCAGAGCCCGCGCAAGGTCCTGGTCAAGAGCGTCCTGGTAAGAGCGGTAAGAATCTGCTGTTGGGTCGCTCATGTCCTCGGTTCGGGGAAGGGCGTTTAAGAGGCGTCGGTAGCGGAGTGCCGTGCGGGCGCTGTTGCGTGCCATGTTCGTGGTCGTAACTAGCAACCATGGAAGGATCGATCCTTCCACGACCCGGACCTGCTTTCGCCGCCGCCAGAGCTCAAGGAATGAGGCAGCCATGATGTCTTCAGCGTCATGGTGGTTCCCGCAGAGCCGGTACGCGTGGCGGAAGACTCTGTCCCGATGCCGGTCGTACAGGGCGCCAAAGGCATCGCCCTGGCCCAGAAGGCTCTGGCGCCACAACACCTCTTCGCCGGTTCCGTTGTTCCCCATGCCCTTTAGTGTCCGGCAAAGCCCAAAAGGTTTCACCGAATCCGAAAAAGTTTAAGATCCACGTCAGAATGCACCGAAATACCCGTAGGTCGCGAATCCAACAGCCGCCATTTCTAAAGCAAAATCGCACTTCTAGAGTCGGGTCGAGAGATAACGGTGTGCCACCGGTCTCTGAAGCACTCACCTGGGTTCCACACCCTGTGCGGTCAAGGCTCTAAGTATGTGGGCCGCTGACGGTGACCAAACGGAAATTAAGGCGCCCGATAAAGGATCGGCTTAGGGCAACGCTGGCGACCCCTATACAGTCGCTACGTGATTGCAAACATCTCAGGACGAGGGACCCCGCTCGTTGTCATCCACGGTTTCGGGGTGGATCACCGCATCATGCTTCCTCTTGAGGAGTTTGCCGGTGTGTCCAACTGGCAGCGCATCTATTTGGATCTGCCTTGGACATCGACGGCTACGGACTGCGGTGTATCGACCGCTCAGGACGTCGCGGACGGAGTTGTCGCCGAGATCCGCCAGCACCTTGGAGCTAGGCCTTTCGCTGTCATCGGCAACTCATTCGGCGGGATGATTTCGCGGTTCGTGGCGCATGAGATGCGCGGACAAATCCTCGGACTGGCAACACTCGCAGGCGTGTTCGAGGCTGATCACTCCGCACGCACCCTCCCTAGGCGCCACGTTCTGCACCACAACCCGGAGTCCGCTGCGTCAGCGGGCGCAGCACGCAAGGACTATGGGGAACTGACGGTCGTACAAAGCGACGCGACCGTTGCCGCGTTCACCCGGCACGTACTTCCTGGTCTCGCCAGCGCGGACCAAGAGGTCATGGCTCGTGTCTCGGCGAACTACGCGCTTCGCCACCAGCCGGAGGTCGAACACCCGGAACCCTTCGCAGCGCCTTCGCTGCACGTTTTTGGCAGACAGGACCACGTGACAGGGTATGAGGACGGTTGGCAGCTTCGAAACCACTACATCCGAGGGACATACGCTGTCCTCGACGCAGCCGGACACAACGTCCATCTTGAGCAACCCACTATTACCGAAGCGCTGATAACTGACTGGCTCGCGCGAACGGAAGCAGCTGCACGCTAAAGGATCCGCTTGCGGGCGTCTGGACGCCCGCTGATCAAACCCGCGTAAGTGGATTCCCTAGCGTGATCCGCCCGGCCGAGGTTGAGGATCATGTTCATGCGCTGGATCGCCGGTGAACGCTCGCTCGTAGATTTCGTACACGGTGGCCGACTTGATGTCGTTGTATCGCTGGGCGCCCTCAGTACGTGCGGCGGCCTGCTTCGCAGCAGCGTATAGGCGCCGGTCGTCGGAGCTTGACCTCAGCCATCTGGCGAAGAGCTCGTGCCTCAGGGGCTCGACGGCGTTCGGGCTCCAGACGTGCAGGTTGATGTTCGGCCTGGAAAACGTGAGCTGCCTGTGCGGGTCACCGGCCATATCGTCTCGAAAGATGAGGCGGAAGCCGATGGCTTCAAGCCGTGGCATGTAGACGGCTTCGACAGCGACAGCCGGAATGATGAGGTCGATGTCGATAACAGGTTTCGCGAGCAGGTCAGCAACCGCTGTGGATCCAACGTGTCGAATTTGAAGAACTTGATCAGTGATGGTCCGTTCGACCAGTTCGCGTATCTCGTCGTAGTCGACGGCCCAGGAGGTTCGGTGTTCTTGGAGCGATCCGGGCTCGGATTGTCTGTAGGCCATCCGAGCCCGTTGCCGACTGGCGTTCGTTCGCGAGCCGTACGGACGCCACAGCGGGTGCACTGCCATGCAGCCCATTCTTGCACGCAGAGAAGCACTGCGCTTTCCGTAAACCGATCCCTCAGCGGGAGACCCGAACGGTCGGGGCGGGCAAGGAATGCATAAGGATGCTCTCAACTTGCCCGCCCCGTGTTACTGGTGGTGCTCCGG
>NZ_JAGGPO010000019.1:0-122620 GCF_018613775.1 Arthrobacter sp. ISL-69 | reverse complement strand
CTCAAGCTGTCCGACGACCAGGCGTTACTGCAACGGTGCTTCCCCCTAAACAGGCAACTACAGCTACTTTGAGCGGGGGAACTTCCGTTCTCTCTTTCTTACGAGAAAAAAATATAACCACTCTCTGAAATCTCGTCAAATCGCCTTTGGGCGCTCTGAGTTAGGTCGCCTTTTGCGGTTGGCTCGAAACCTACCTTGTAGGACACCCAAGCGGCAAGCGGGCCGCAGCCACTACAGAGCCGGCTTACAAACGTCCGGCGAGGGATCGGCTTGCGGGCAATGGTCTCGCTTCAACGGCTCTTCCAGTGTTCGGCACCTGAACAGTAATCTGGCATAGCCGAGGTGCTCGATTGGTTGCCTGCTGTGCCGCAGCTCCCAATGGCTCCCGGAGCTTGTTCAGTCGAGTCCCGGCTCGCCACTGGAGCTAATCGGTCCGTCTTGGTAGCTTCAACACATGGCCATCAAACTTGAGAACGTCGGTATCGCCGTTCGCGACCTCGAAGCAACAATCGCCTTTTTCACCGACCTCGGGCTCACGGTCGTCGGCCGTGACACGGTCAGCGGCGAGTGGACCGACACTGCCGTCGGACTCGATGGCAACCACGCCAAAATTGCGATGCTCCAGACCCCAGACGGTCATGGTCGGCTTGAGCTCTTCGAATACATCCACCCCAAAGCGATCGAGTCGAACCCAACTCGTCCCAACGACATCGGCATGCACCGCGTGGCCTTCTCGGTCGACGACATCGACAAAGCACTTGAGGTAGCTGCGAAGCACGGATGCCATCCGCTGCGCGGTGTGGCGACCTATAAGGACGTCTATAAACTCACGTACCTCCGAGGCCCCAGCGGAATCCTCGTGATGCTCGCCGAGGAACTGAAGAAGGACTGACACCCGGCTCGGCCCAATCAACCCGTGTTGCTAGGCCCCAGGCCGTAAGGCTGTCCAATAGGCCATCACCTACCGCCGTCGTCAACCTCACACGTCCTGATCGCCCGTAATGCGAACATTTGTCAGACGCGCCCCAGCAGCGTCCGGTTCCTTATTTTCACTCGCGACCCAACCTGTAAGCCGATCTCTTCGGAGTGCCGGGGAGTGGGCGCTAGGTTTGTGGGATGGAAGAAATCCTCCTGACTGGCGGCAACGCCATCGATGGTGTGGTGCGCGTCGGATCGACGGTACGCAAACCGTGGTCGGCCGCTACACCGAGTGTGCTCGCGTACATGAGGGCCATGCGCGACGCCGGCGTTGATGTGCCTGTCGTCTATGGACAGGACGCGCAGGGGCGACAAGTGACAGAGTTCGTCCCCGGTTGCCTTGCCATGGACTCGCGCCCACTGTCACTCTCCGAGGTGTCCCGGGTCGGCCGCCTAGTGCGCGCTATTCACGACGCCAGTGCAGCCTTCGGGCCAGACTCCGGCTCAACTTGGATCACAAACATTACGGCCCCCAGAGCCGATCTGATCTGCCACAACGACTTGGCCCCGTGGAATCTCCTCATTGGAGACCGATGGGTATTCATTGACTGGGACGCGGCCGCACCGAGCACGCGCCTATGGGACCTCGCGTACGCCGCACAGGCATTCACGCTAAACGACGCATCGGCGAACCCATCTGAGGCGGCGCGGGCACTGGCATCCTTCATTGACGGCTACAGTGCCGACGACGAGCTCCGGGCAGCGCTCCCCGTCACCATGTGGCAACGGATAACTGCCATGCATGAACTCCTCAAGAATTCCCATGTCGCGGGAACCCAACCGTGGGGGACGATGTTCACGACCGGCCATGGGGACCACTGGAACACCGTGACCCAGTTCGTGAGGGAGAACGAGTCACTTTGGGCCGAAGCGATCCAGGCTGCCCGGTAGCCCTTGGCGCCATAGGACGTGGCCGACGGACCCAAAGTGCTTGCAATCTACTACCGCCAGCTAATACCGTCTCGACAAGCGGTTGGAAACCACAAGCGGAAGGTATTTCATGCTGAAGGAAGTGGCTGAGGGCGTTCTAGTTCACGAGAGCGAGTTCATTCAGAGTAATTCCGTTGTCGTGCGGGGCCGGGACGGCGTGTTGCTCATCGACCCCGGTATAACGGGCGACGAAATGGCGACCCTCGCGAACGACCTTCACGAGTTGGGCCACCCCGTCGTGGCAGGCTTCTCGACGCATTCTGATTGGGACCACGTGCTCTGGCACGTGAACTTCGGCGACGCACCCCGCTACGGTACAGCTCGCTGCACGGCCACTATCCAAGATCTGCTGTCGAACGCGGACTGGAAGGCCCGCATAGCCGTGGGGCTCCCGCCGGAGTACGCCGAGGAGATTCCGATGGATCTGCTCGGTCTCATCACCGGTCTGCCCCCCGAAGCTGCGCAGATTCCTTGGGATGGCCCCAAAGTCCGGATCATCGAGCATCAGGCCCATGCCCCGGGCCATGCGGCGCTGTTAATCGAGGAGCGCGGCGTCCTCGTCGCCGGCGACATGCTTTCTGACATCCTGATGCCGTTCCTCGACCTAGGGGCCGCGAATCCGATCGAGGACTACCTCGCCGCTTTGCGGCTGCTCGAGAGCGTGGCCGACGACGTTGATGCCGTCATCCCCGGTCACGGCTCAGTCGGCGGAGCCGAGCAGGTACGAGCACGAATCAAACAGGATCGCGCGTACGTCCAGGCACTGCGCGACGGCGGTGTTCCCGACGACCCGCGGGTCGGTCCATCGGCCACGTTGGATTGGCTGCCCGACGTCCACAGATGGCAACTCCAGCGGCTGGCCCAAAGGGAGCAGAACGAGACGCCCGGCTAGCGATCGTCGTTAGGCGGCGTGAACTTGACTCGCATTGAAAAGGGTGAAGTCATGCACGCTCCGCAAGACGCCGGCAGCTACCGGGCCGAGATCAGGACGACCGGGGGACTCGTGGCCTGGACGCTCGCGTGGACGGCGAGCCTTGCCCTTGCCCACTTCGGCCCCGGAGTTTGGGGAGACTTGCAGCCGGTGGCGACTTGGGCGGCGGTCGTCGCGAATTTGGTCGTCGGCGTCGGGTGGATCGTCGCGTTCACACGCTTCCTCCGAGCGCTCGATGAGCTGCAGCGCAAGATCTTGCAGGATGCCCTGGCGGTCGCCCTCGGAGCAGGGTGGGTCGTCGGGTTCGGCTATGTCGTCGCGGACGCCGCCGGCTTCATTCCCGTCGACGTGGAGATCGCGGTCCTCCCGGCGCTCATGGGCGCCGTGTTCCTGACCGCCTTCGTCATCGGGAAGATCAGATACTGATGAGGAACCGCATCGCGGTTCTCCGGGCCGAACACGCCTGGACGCAGGCCGACGTGGCACAGCGCGTGGGCGTTTCACGGCAGACCATCAACGCAGTCGAGACTGGGAAGTTCGATCCGAGCCTTCCTGTCGCCTTCCGCCTCGCCCGGCTGTTCGACCTGAAGATCGAGGAGCTATTCCTCGACGAGCAGTGAGAGGCATCCCGATCCCGGCGAGAAAATGCTGCGGCTGCTGGTCGGCACGGGTTACGGAGAATCAATGCAAAGGTTGCAGTCCCCCGGGCTGGCCAAGCTGGCGACTTTGCACTCTTTTGTCGAACTGCCAGCCTTCGGCCCGGTCGGGGTTCGGTATCGTCCACTCGATAGCTATTCAAGAGCGTTGTAGCATTTAGTTGCGAAGGCCCGCCTGTCCCCCATAGGCGGGCCTTCGTTATACCTAGGCCCCGATCTCTCCTGACTCACGCATCAGCCGTTTACGCACCTGATGAACTGGCGCCCCTCCCCGAAATTTCAACCACCGTGCCATTGCAGGCGTCGGTGGAGACGGAGGTGGTGGACTATGCCTTATGACACTAAATCGAAACCCGATGGTTGATTCGTTCCTTGAGTCGCTGGACCATCCATTGAAGCCTGTGATCGAGCGCCTGCGGTTGGCTGTCCTCGATGCGGATGATGCGATATCGGAGCGTATCAAGTGGAGGGCACCAAGCTTCTGCTTCCATTCTGTTGATCGGGTCACGTTTAATTTGCGGCCGCTTAATCACGTTCAGCTAATTTTTCACCGCGGCGCAAAGACCCTCGAGGACGACTTTCATTTTGACACCGCCAAGTGGACCGGGCTGTTGGAAATGATCGGGCAAGACCGCGGCCAAGTGATCTTTCCAAGCGCTGACGTCGCCATCGCAAGGCAGGACGAATTCGTTGCGCTTGTCCGGGAATGGGTTCGAGCATAGTCGACAACAGGACGCCGGGTCGGAGTGCAGGTTCTGCTAGATGTCCCCAAGTGTCAGCACCGGCGGCGAAGTTCCGTCGATGTCCAATACGCCGAACTCCTTCGCAACCGCGGCGGCGACCAGCACCTGGCCCGTCCGCGCCATCAGGTTCGGATCGTGGAAAAGCGCGCTAATGACGCGGCCGATGAACTCAGGGCTCTCGCTGGTCGAAAGATCGAACACGCCACTATTCGCTGCCGCCAGCACAGACTCGGTTCGAACCAGACCCGGGTAGAGCGAGATCACTGGAATACCGAAAGGTCTCAGCTCGACGGCCATGTCCGATGTCATCTTGTCCGTCGCCGCTTTTGCGATGCCGTAGATCGTGTTGCCGAGGTGCCGCTGCGCCGCCCAGAAGCCGATGTTGATGATCAGGCCGCTCTGCCGTGGCGTCATCATGCGCGCCGCGTTCGCCGAACACACAAATGCCGCGCGCACGCCGGCGTCCATCATGCCGGTCCAGCGATGCGGCGGTTGCTCCCAAAACGGCGCAGCCCAGGTGAACGCGCCGCCTTCGACCATATTCTCGTAGCCGCCCCACGCGCAATTGACGAGGAGATCGAGGCTGCCGCACTCGGACCGGATCGTCTCAAACACGGCCCCGGTCTCTTCGTCTCGGAGATGGTCGCAGCGCAGGCGCCGTATCTCCCGTGGCAGGTCCGCCTGCTCGATCGAGCGGCCCGAGCCGTAAACGCGAAACCCCGCTGCCAGAAGGCCAAGTGTGATACCGCGGCCGACGCCTCGGCTCGCGCCGGTAACGAGCGCCACTTTTTCCGTCTGCGCTTCCCTGCGTTCGCCATCGTTGATCATGCCAAGCGGCCCCGCTTGCCTTCCGTTCCGCGACCTCATAATACGCCGGAGCCGGCACCTTCGACCAGCAGCGCAAGCATCACCCAAGCTGGCTCAGTCGCCCCAGCATTTGTGGCCTTCGTCGGGACGCTGGCCACCGTGTCGGACCTCATGTCACAGTACGGGTAAGCGGCATTGCAGAGTGCCGGGTTGAGCAACCGGATACTCTCCAAGGGGAATGGTCATGTGGGAATGGATTAGGTACCGGGCGCTCATCCTGGCCGCGGTGCCGTTCGTCCTTGCCGGTTCTCTCTGGTTGCTGTTCGAGAACGCTGGCGGGTGGGACAAACTGGGGTTCCTTTTTATGCTCATCGTGGCGATGCCGCTATTGGCAGGGATGGCTGCCTTCTCAGTGATGTTCGCCTTTCGAAAGGACGATGACCTTCGCAAGCTGGATAGGACGTCGAAAGTGAGCAGCATATTCTCGCTAACCGTGTTCGGCAGCCTGGTCCTGTTTGGCGCTATTGGAATCATCCAGTCTCTTTGGTTCTAGAGCGCCCGTGCCTCGACCTGATTTTTCGCCGACGTTAGGGGCTGTGAGAATAACGAGTTGCTGAGTCGCACGTGTCATCGCGACATAACGGTCGACCGCTCCTTCGATCCCCGTGCCGAACATCTCCGGATCGACGAGGACCACCAGGTCGAATTCGAGCCCCTTCGACAGCTCCGGGGTCAGCCACCTGACGCGGGACGTTGCCCCGAACGAGCCGTCCCCGACGTCACTCGTGCCAATGACGCAGGCGGTCCCGTCAGCATGCGTGGCGAGCCACGTGTCCAGGATCGAGTTCAGCTCCAACGTCGATCCGTGGACGACGGGCATGCCGCTGCTGCGGATGGACGTCGGCACGTTGGCGTCCGGGATCACGGCCCGAATGACCGGCTCGGCTTCCGCCATGATCTCCTCCGGCGTTCGGTAGTTGATACTGAGGGCCGCCAGGTTCACGTTGGTCAATCCGAGCCGCACGAGCCGTTCCTGCCACGACTCCGCGAACCCGTGCCTGGCCTGGGCGCGGTCCCCGACGATAGTGAAGCTCCACGACGGGCAGCGGAACAGCAGCATCTGCCACTCTGCGTCGGTCAGCTCCTGCGCCTCGTCCACGACGACGTGGGCGAACGGGCCGGCCAACGTGTCCGGGTCGGCGGTCGGCAGCGCGTCCTCGTCGACCAGCTTGTCCTGCATGTCCTGCCCGCGCAGCATCGACATCACCATCAGTTCGGAGTCATCTGCCGCAATCAGGTCTTCAACCACCCTGTCCATGAGCTCCCGCTCAGCGGCCAGCGCGGCGTTCTGCCGACGCACGCGTCGCGACGCCTCGGGGTCGCCGAGCCGTTGCCGGGCCGCGTCCAGGAGCGGCAGGTCGGATGCGGTCCAGGCCTTGGGATTCGGGCGCTGCAACATCTTGACCTCTGCAGCGTTCAGCCAGGGCGCGCACAAGCGCAGGTACGCGGGCACCGACCAGAGGTCGCTGACCAGGTCGGTGTAATTGAGCAGCGGCCAGGCCCTGCCAAACTTCTCCACCAACTCCGCATTCTGGGTAAGAGCCCGGCGGAGCAAGCCTTCCGGGATGTCGCCGCCGTCGAACTTGTCCACGAGGATGGTGAGCAGCTCCTCCCAGACCTCGTCCCGTGCCTCGTTGTGCGGGGTACCGGACGCCGGCGCTTCGAACGCCTCGGCCCACTCGTCAGAGCTGAGCCAGACATCAGCCCACGGAGTCTCCACCTCCATGCCATGGGCTGGCGGACTCTCGTAAAACCTGACTGCCGGTTCGATCGCCTTCACCATGTCGGCGGACGACTTCAGAAGCGCCACCTCCGGGTCGGTCTCGATCGCTGCCGTGGCGCCCTCGGGGACGAGATCCCGCAGGGTGCAGGTCTGCACTCCTTCCTCTCCCAGGTGGGGGAGGACGTCGGCGACGTAGGCCAGGTAGGGCCGGTGCGGACCAACGAACAGGACGCCGCCCCGGCGGTGACCAAGGCGCGGGTCGGAGTAGAGGAGGTAAGCGGAGCGGTGCAGCGCAACGACGGTTTTGCCCGTACCTGGACCGCCGTCGACAACGAGAGCACCGCGGGATGACGCGCGGATAATAGCGTCCTGGTCCGCCTGGATCGTGCCGAGGACGTCTCGCATCCGCGCGGACCGGCCGCTCCCTAAGCTGGCGATGAAGGCTGAGAGGTCCTCAAGGGCGGCGTGCCCATCAAAACCGTCCGAGGTGAACACCTCGTCCCAGTAGTCACTGATTCGGCCGCGGGTCCAGCGATATCTGCGGCGCTGCGCCAGACCCATCGGGTTGGCGTACGTCGCTCCGAAGAACGGCTCAGCCGCATGCGAGCGCCAGTCGATGAGCAGCCGACGGCCCTCGCTGTCCGTGAGGCCAAGACGTCCGATGTACACGGGTTCGGGGTTGTCAGCACTGACGATGTGTCCGAGGCACAGGTCCAACCCCAAGCGACGCAGGGCGCGCAGGCGAGAGGTCAGCCGGCGGATCTCCACGTCCCGCTCCAGCGCCTCCTGGCCCAATCGGCCGGGGACCCTGCGTGCGGCATCGAGACGTTCGGACAGATCCGCGATCGACTGCTCGAGGCTCTCCGCGATGGCCGTGAAATGCTGCTCGTCGCCGGCGATCAGCTTCGGATCGGCCTTGGGCATGAGGTGGGCGGGCAGGTTGAACGCGCTGGTGGTCAGGGGCACGTCATCAGTTCCTTTCTAGGCTGAGCGATGTGCCGAACCAGTTGGAGAGCGCTTCTCGTAGAGCGGGCGCGGCGGTCTAGGTGGACGCACATGTCGCTGTCTCAATTCCGTAGGTCCTGACTTCGGCTCTCAATTCTGCGGCCCAACCCGGGTCTTGCGGCCAGCCCCCCGGTGCCCTATAGATTGAAAGTGAGGAGGAATGTGTTGCAGTGGGGTCATATGAGCCGCCGTTGGAATCCGATGAGCATCCGCCAGACGGTCGCCTTTTCGCTCACAATTGCTGTTGCCCTCGTGGCACTGCTGGTTCCCCTGTACGTCAACGTAAAACTGACTAACGACGGGCCAGAACAGGTCACCACCTCGACCCTGTTTGAGACTGGAGGGCCCTCCGTCTTCGTGCCGTTGCTCATCCCTGTGGCCCTAACCGGGCTACCTCTTCTGCTAACGGGACGCGCACAACGATATGCGTCAGTCGCGACCACCGTCGCACTTGCCATCTTCACCATCATTGCGTCTGCAACCATAGGTTGGTTCTACGTTCCGGCACTGGTCGCGGCGGTCGCCTCCGTAGTGGCCCGTCCGGAAAGTCGTGGAACCTAGGCGGGAAAAACAGGTAGCGCCCACTCAAGCCGAATCCGGGCGTTAGGCATACAGTTTTTGTGAGAGGTCGTTTCCTTAGGAACTACTCTCGGCGGTAGCGGCGCCAGTGCCCGGAACAATGGTGACACCGGGCATTGGCGCGCTGGCCGGAAGACCGCGCGCAAGAGCCTGCGACAAGAGGGCCGCGGCGGTCCATCGCATCGAGGCGATGGCTTCTTCGCGGTTAAGGCCACCAACATCAGTCAGCCAGACCAGGGACTCGATGCCTATCGCACTTCGGATTGCCAGGACCAGCCGATGAATGTCCTGATCCGTCATCTTCCCTTTGAGCGGTGCAAGCGCCTCGGAGATCCAGGCAATCGCCCGACCCTGCCGGAGAGGGAGGTCACGCCCTTCACCGCTCGTCGGTTCAAGCGAAAGCCGCAGCATGGTGCGTTGCTGGGATTCAGTTTCGACAATCATCCTGGTGAACTCCACCACCACCGCATCCAGCCGTTCCGCCGCGCCATCAGGCGGAGACGCCGGCAACAGCGACGTCCGCGCGGTTTCCGGATGGGCCGCAGCCAGCAACGCCCGCTGCCCCGAGAAATAACGGTAGGCCGTGGCCCGCGCAATCCCGGCGGCCTGCGCCGCATCATCCACGGTTGGCGAAATGCCGGACGCAACCAACGAGCGTGCCGCCGCAACCAAGGCATCCAGTGTGCGGCGCTTCTGGCCCGTCCGGCCAATGTCTGCGTAAGGTCTTGACATGCTTTTCATGATACCTGAGTCTTGTTATGGGACATCCGTCTCATAAGTCTTCCTACCACGCATCGGGGCGAGAACCATGGAGACGAAAAGGGCCGCATCAGCAATCGTCAGGCAACCGGGGGAAGGGGCCAGGCGCTGGTTCTTCGGCGGAGGGATGCACACGTGGAAGGCGACCGAAGAAGACACCGCGGGAGCGTTCCTCCTCTTCGAAGACGAGATGTCCCTCAATAAAGTCACGCCCATGCATACGCATCCGGATTCCGATGAAACCATGTACGTGCTGGCCGGGGAGATCCTGATGAACATGGACGGAACCGAACACCGGGTCGCTGCCGGCGGAGTGACCATCGCACCGCGCGGCGTACCCCACGCATTCAAAGTGCTCCAGGACAAGACCCGGGTGCTGTGTCTGCACACCCCCGGCACGGCCCAGGCGTTCTACGATGGCGCCAGCGAACCTCTCCGCCCCGGAAACGAGCCGGGGACGGTGAACTTTGACCGCATCCGCGAATCAGGACGGGTTAACGGCGGCATCGAGATCGTCGGCCCTCCCCCGTTTCCGGAAGCCCAGGACTGAGGCCGGGGGCCTGCGCTAACGGCGGGAGCCAGCGCCGGTGTGGCGTGCGGCAAGGAAAGTTCCAGCGGTTGCCACGACCGGCACAATCAGGAACACAAGTGCTTCCACATGGGCCAGGCCGCCGGCGTTCATGTACGCCGTCATGCCGATCCACCAACAAAGAACCGAAACCAAGCCCGCGACGATGACTAGAAAGTCCCGCGTCGCCGGGCGATTCAAGACGGGCAGGCTAGTGAGGCCACCGCGGCCGGACGGCTCCGGGGCAAGGCGCCTGCTGTGACGCCCTGCGACGGAGCGGCGGTGGCTACCGTGGCTGCGAGTACTCGCCGAAACCTCCGCACCGGACACGTTCCGACGCCGCAGCGCGCAGTAAATTGCGAGAGTCGCCAACATGGGAACACTGAGGAACAAGACGAATCCAGCTCCGCCGCTCGCCAGGCCACCGGCGTTTACAAAGGCGGTCATTCCGATCCACCAGGAAAGGCCCGTCGCGAAAGCACCTGTGAGGAGAAGGAGGTCCCGCACGCGGGGAACGTCGAACGAATCGAGGGTTTGTTTCGTCGTCACGATGACTCCTGAAGCGGATTACCCCATGAACTGTCTGCTAGCCATCACAGCATGAATCGGCACCTTTGGCGAGACCCGGGATCGAAGCCGGATATGGGTGTGGCGGATCAGCCGGCAGCTGCGCTGACCGCGATGAAGCCGCCTTGGGGGTCACCGATCACCGCGCTACGAAATCCCGGCGTGTTCATCGGCGCCATCAGGACGGTGCCGCCCAGCGCGACGGCGTGCTGGGTGACGGTGTCCGCGTCGCGGACAGCGAAATTGACGCTCCAATGGGGCGGGACCGCGACGCCGTCCGTCGCCGTCACGACGGCCACGACCCGGCCCGCTCGCCGCCACAGCGAGAAGGCAGCGTTCGGCACTGACTCGAGCTGCCAATCGAACATGGCGCCGTAGAACGCCTGGGCTCGTTCGATATCTGGCGTATGCAGCGAGCTCATTGCCCAGGAGTTCGGCTCATTCGCCAGCTCATCGCCGTCACTCTCGCCGTCCTGCCACAGGCAGAACGGGACGCCGGTGGCGTCTGCGACCACGGTAAGGACGCCATCCGAACCGGCACCAAAGGGGCCTGCCAGGCGCGTGCCTCCCGCTTGCTCGGCGCGGGCCAGGGACTCCCCGACATCGTCGAAGCGCACGTGAGTGTTCCACATCGGCGGCGATGACGGCGGCGCTTGGCCGATCCCGGCCACCCGCCTCCCGTCGAGGCGCGCTGCGAAGTAGTCGCCCTCAAGGCCGGCCGGCATCGGGGTCGGATCGTCGAAACTCCAGCCGAAAAGCGGGCCGTAGAAGTCCATGGCGGCCCGGGGATCCGGCTGGAAAGTGTCGACCCTGCAGGGAGCGCCGACGGAGCGGGTTTCACGGTTCGTCATTGAGGTGCCCTTCTGTTGCTGGAGAACTTCTTTACCGGCTGCCATTGATTTTCCGCCAGCCACCGGCGCGGTTGTTGGCGATGATTGCCTTGAACATTTCGCCGAGTGCCTGCTCGTTCACAGCCTGGCCCTCACGGAAGGCAACGGTGCGGGCTGTTTTGTTGTCGTGTCCGGCGGTGATGATGTTCTGCGGATCCGGGACGATGCCGCCGTCGTACAGGAAAACGTTGACGTGATCCTTCGCCGCGAGGAGCGCGCAGATGTTGCCGTCCACGACGAAGTACGGCTGCACAGAGCGTTTGATGACTTCCGCGACCTCGGGATCGGCGGCGTGGACGAGGTCGCGGACCTGTTGGCAGATGGCCTGCTGCCAGACGGGCAGCGATCCAATGTAGTGATCCACACGGGCGTCCTTGCTGTAGTCCATGCCATCACATTCGCACATTAGCCAAACACAAGGGAACGGGTATCGCCGCCTCAGAAGAGCATGGCCGCGACCCCGCATACAGCCGCGAGGGCCCCGGTGATGATTACGGGGAGATTCCAGGCTGAGGCGACCCACGGCTGGTCATCACTCGAATCGTGTGGCTGTGATTGCGGTTCCGGCACGGATGAGACTGAAGGTTGATCCGACGGCGGCCAGTGCCAGTAGCAGGCTTAGGCCCAAGGCTGCGAAGTAATCGGTCGCCGGCCACGTCACCCGGTAGGTGTCATCGATGCCGGTGACCATCAGCCAGGCCACGAGGAACCCGAGTGCTATGGAAAGCATCAGCACGCTCAGGAGCGGGACGGCCGCCTCACGCGTGATTATCCGGCGCAGGACGGACACGGGCATCCCCATCAGCCGCATCAGGCCGAGGACTCGTTTTCGGTCCAACACCGCGGAGGCGGTGGCGACGGCCAGGGAAAGGCCGGCGATGGCAATCGCCACGAACATGCCGAGGTACGCCAGCACCGCCAGGCCCTGAACCAGGCGGGCGGAGGACTGCAGTTTGATGTCCCGCGGGGAGGTGGCCGGGATGGCTGTGACGCCGGAACCGTCCAGTGCCGTCCTGGCGCGGTCCATGGCCTCGGGCGTCCCGTCCGTGGCGACCACAATGACGACCGGAACCAGTCCGTCGAGGTTCTGGGCGGCAGCCCGGGTCAGCGCCAGTGGCTGCGTTGTCCAATAGTGGAGGAATGACGAATCAACGGCGACGATCTCCGTTTCCGGGATGTCCTCGAATCCCAGGCCGGGAGCCTCCGCGGCACGAAGGAAGATTTCAGGACCGGCGTCCCTTTGGTTAAGGGCTGCTGGTCCGTAGCCGATGGTCGCGCTCCGGATTCCCGGGAGTTGCCCGGCCCGGCGAGCGGCCTCCGCCACCCGGTCCTGGCTGGCTCCGGCGGCCACCGTAGCGTGGAGGCTGGCGGGCTGGAGCAGACCGGGGCGGGCCGCGGGCGCCTCTGATTCCTGAATAATGCTGGATGCCCCGGCGAAGACGGAGACGACGAACACTGCGATCACCAGGCCGGAAACGGAACGAAACGTCGCCACCGGTGTTCGTTGGATCCGGCTGGCGGCGATGACTGCTGCCGCGCTGCGTGCCTGGCGAAGCCCTATCCGGCTCACGAGCTGTGTCAGCCAGGGACCGACGATCACTATGCCCACGAGGATCAGCGCAAATCCGCCGATGAGCAGCGGTGATTCAAGCCAAGCGAGCCGTACTTCCAGGACACGGATGAGGAGAACTGCCGTGATCATGGCAGCCAGTCCGGCCAGCAGCGGCACCATCCGCCACGCGTTGGGTGTTCTTTCTTGGATGGCCCTCGTCACCCCCAGGGGACCAATGCCTTCCCGGGAAGTGCGGTAGGCGGCCACAAGGGACGATGCCGTCACAACCAGTACGACAACGACGGCGGCCGCCTCCCAGCCCGTGGCCAGATCCGCTTCGAACATCCTGGTGCCGTTGACCGTTATCTGGGCGGCGGCCGGCCTCAGCACGGCGGCGAGCGCTACACCGGACACTGCACCGATCAGACTGGGCACTGCGGTTTCGACGGCGGCGATGCGCGAGATCGTCCGTGGGGTTGCGCCAAGCAGCCGAAGTGTGGCGAAACGTTCCCTGCGCTGGGCTGCTCCCAGGCCGGTGACGATGCTGATCAGCAGCAGTACGGGGAAGAAGACCGCGATGGCGCCGATAAGCAGGACCGTGCTGTACGCGGCCGCGCTGGCTCCGTAGGGGTTGGCGGTGAACCCTGACACCAGGAAAGCCTGCCCGCTCTGGCGGAGTTCCGTCTCTGTTGCTCCGGTGACGACGACCAGGGAGTCCGGGCCTGGCAGTGCAGCTTCGCCAATCGTGCCCACGAACCGCCCGAAACGGTCACCCAGCTGGTCCTGCGGCGTGGTTTCGATCAGGCGTTGGAGGGCCGGCGACGCATAGTACTCGCCCGGCGCAGGCGGGCTGGCGATTCCGGGAATCTTGACCGTGCTCGCGCCGAGTGCTGCGAAGTCGCGGCGGTTAATCAGCTGGTCACGGAAGATCTCCACCGGGTTTGCCCTCATGAGCACGGTGTCCGCGGTCAGCGGAACCGGGGTGGCCGGTCCAGACGCGGTCGGATCGCCGGCCGACGTCGGAATTGAGACTGAGGGGCTGCCGGTCTCGCGTAGCCAGGCACCGCGGTCGTCCCGTGCGTTGAGCCCGTTGGCGCCGCCCCACAGCAACAGCAGCAGGCAGACTCCGACGGCGACGCCGACCGAGATTCCGGCGAGCCTGCCGTAGGAGGACCGGCTGCCGACCACGGCGAGTTTCAGCAACCCCCGGTTCACGAGGACACCCGGTAGCCGGCGCCGATCACGCCGTCGCGCACTATTACTTCCCTGTCCGCATAAGCGGCAGTGCGCGCGTCATGGGTGATCATCACCACCGTCGTGCCGAACTCCCGGACCAGCTCGAGCATGATCGTCAGTACGTTCTCGGATCCGAGGGAATCCAGCGAGCCCGTGGGCTCGTCAGCGAACAACACGGCGGGGGACGTCACCAGCGCACGGGCCACGGCGACGCGTTGTGCCTGGCCTCCGGACAGCTCACCCGGAAGCTTGGCGCCCAGCCCCTCCAGTCCCAGGCGGTCCAGCATGTCCGCCGACCGGCGTCGCGCCTCGGACCGCTTGGTTCCGCCCAGGAGCATTGGGATGCTGACGTTGTCCACGGCACTGAGCTCCGGCAACAACTGGCCGAACTGGAAGACGAACCCGAAATCGGTCAGCCGCAGCCGGGCCCGCTTCGGCTCGCTGAGGGCGCTGATCTCCACTGGCTGCCTGGCCGCTACCGGGGACTGCCCGGCGGAGGGACTGTAGGTCACGCTGCCCCTTGTCGGGACCAGAACGCCGGCCAGGCAGTGCAGAAGGGTGGACTTGCCCGATCCGGAGGGACCCATGACAGCAAGGACTTCGCCCGGGTGGACGTCGAGGTCGATGCCGCGCAGCGCTTCCGTCTGGCCGTAGGAGTGACGAACCCCGCGGGCGCTGAGAATGGGTGACCGGGTATCAATCGTGCTCATGCGCCCTGGAGCTCCTTCTTGAGTTGGGCGAGACGGGCCATGGTGAGGTCGATCCACCGCAGGTCTGCCTCGATGTGGAACAGGGCGTGGTCGCACATCAGCACCTGCAGCAGGTCGGCGTCCTTCTTCAGCCGCGTCAGTTCACGCATCCTGGCCATATGCTCAGAACGCTGCACGTCCAGCAGCCGGTCGGCGTCGTCGTCGATAAGCAGGGCCACAACGGTCTTGGCGAACAGCTCGCTCTGCAGGGCCTCGGACGGAGTGTCGGGGGTAAACAGCCACTGGTGGACCCGGGCTTTGCCGGACGGAGTGACTTCGTATTTCTTGCGGTCCGGACCGCCGCCTGTCTCCTCGCCCAGTGCCCGGATCAGTTCATCCCGGACCATTCTGGCAAGGGTGGAATAGACCTGGCCGAAGGCCAGAGCCTTCTGCGTTCCGAAATAGCGGTCGTACGAATGCTTGAGGTCGTAGCCGTAGCTGGGCTCCCGGCTCAGCAGCCCCAGAAGGGTAAGTGTGTTGTTCACACCTCATCTATACACTCAGTACATAGTTACGTCCAGTTCCGCCATGCTTTCCGAGAAAATGGATTGGCTCGGTTCCTTTCGGCCGCCTGGTGCAGGCCCGGACGATAGGCTCTGCCCATGTCATTACTTGGGGGAAGACATTCGATTCGGGGGATGGCATTGCTGCTGGCCTGCCTGGCCGCCGCCATAACCGGGTGCGAATACGGGGATGACGTCGGGGATCCGACGGCGGCCCCTGCAAGGTCCGCCCGGCCAGCCCCTCCTCCCCCGCCGACCGCCGACCCGGGGCTCGGCAAGAACGAGTCCCGCAACCTGGCCGTTCTTGAAGTACTGATGGGCCCGCGACCTGGCGGAACCGTCCTGGACGGCGCCGGAGGCCTCGGCGGCAGCGGGTTCCGAAAATCGGTCAGAGCATTGGACAAGGGGTCCTACACGGTCACCGCCGCCTGCATCGGCATTCCGAATGCGGTGCTCCATATCTCCCAGAGCAATCTTCGAGGAGGGACCACGCACGAGCTGGCCCTGGACTGCGGCACGACTGCGACCACCACGCTTGAACTGGAAGACGGCCCGGTCCTTGCCCAGGGGATTCGCATGACCCCGGAGCCCGGAGCAGGCTCAGTGGTCGGCTTCTGGATCGTCCCGGCAACCTAACTCACAAGGGCAGCGCGGGCAACAGCACCGGCCGAATTGACGGCGGCTACGGCCGTTCGTACCAGTCGAGCACCCGCAGCCCCCTGAGGGTGTTCCACCGGCTCGGGAATCCGTCGCCGTCCTCCATGGCGAAATGGATCCGGCCGGGATGGGAGTTCTCCAGAAGCCAGGTGCCATCAGGCTGCCGTTTCGAGCGCAACACCTCCACCGCCTCGGCGATGCGTTCGTCCGGTCGGTTGCCGGTGGCACGGAAGTAGTCGAGGCCGCGCAGTACGTCGTAAAACCAGCGCGTCGGGTACGAGAAGTCCAGCCAGTCGCTGTCGATTACCTCGCCGGTGGTCCTGCGCCGCAGGAGCCCGCGCTCGAGCAGGTACTCCTCGGCGCGCTGCCGTGCCCGGACTGAGGGTGGCGAGCCGCCGGTGGCATGCTCGTACTCCAGAAGGCCTTCCAACACGTTGATCGTGGTCCCGAACGACGAACGTACGGAGCCTCGTTCCACCTCACAGTTCCACCCGCCGTCGGCGAGCTGCTCACCCAGCAACCGGACCACCACGCCGTCGACGTTCTCGCCGAAGTAGGCGCCGAGCGTCACGGCCATTCCGTTGACGCACGGCTCCACCTCCCCTTCGAAGAAAGGCTGGCCGCCTTCCTCCCAGCGGCTGTTGTCGCGGACGAGGGCGACGGCGTTGCGGGCCTCATCGCTGCGAGGGTCGAGCCCGAAGTCCCGCAGCAGCAACAGGCTGTACGTGGTAGCAGTCCAGGGCTGGCCGTCCTCGGAGTCGTCGAACGGCGACGGGAAATAGGTGCCGCCGTCCCATTGACCGTTTTTGTCCTGCAGCGCGAGCAGGCGGGCGCCCCAGCCTTCTGTGGCCACGCGCGCCCGTTCGGCCCGTACCTCCGACGCCGGTGCGTCTGTGAGGTCGCGAAGGACCTGCCAGCGGATCGCGGGGTCAGAGTCGAGCAGCCAGGCGAGCACGTCCATCCGCAAAAGCTAACATGCCTGCGTTGGGGTTCGACAGGGAGCCCGGCGTCCCGGAGCTATTTCTCCAGCTTCGCCCGCTTCGACGTCCAGCCCTGATCGTGGAAACGCCCGAACCCGTCAAGGAGGAGGTCCAGCGCGAACTCGAACTCAAACTGATCGTCGCAGCCCTGCCCGACCACCGAGCCGTCGTCGTGTTTTGCCGCCATGGCGACTTCCAGAATGTTCGGATACCGCGTTGCCATCTCCTGGAACATGGCCGCATGGGTTTCCGCCGTTACAGGGTCCGGCGCCGCGTTGGCTGAGTCGTCGAACAGCTCCTGGGTAAATCCCCACATGCGGCTGCCGAGTGCATGCATGACGTGGTGGGCGAGATCCACGGAGAAGCCCCCGGCCAGGAACATCCCGATGAACGAGTCCATGTACCCCAGAACCGCCGGCGTCCTGTTGGTGCGGGATTCGAGCACCTGGCGCGCCCAAGGATGCCGCAGCAGCGACCTCCTCGCTGAGAGGATCCTCAGCCGGACCGCATTCTTCCAGTCGGCACCGCCGACAGGAGGATCGATCTCGCCGACAATAACGTCCACCATGCCGTCGAGGAGTTCCTCTTTGTTGGCGACGTGCTTGTAGAGCGCCATCGGCACCACGCCGAGCTCCTGCGCGAGCCGTCTCATGCTGAGTGATTCGATGCCCGCCTCATCGGCGAGTACGACGGCGGCACTCAGCACGCGGTCCCGGTTCAGCGGGGTCCGGCGTGTGGCATCCTCCACTTGCTGAGTCATGCGGCCGCCTTTCGTTTTGCCGTTTCCTCCAGATAAGTGTACTACGTACACCTGTCGGGACGTCGTTGTGGGCCGATGTGCTTCTCACAACTTAGGAGGCAGGCGTATGACGCCGGATGGCCGGCCTTTCGCGTCCGGCGACCCCGGCCGCACATCCAACCAGGCAACTACGCCGACGAAGGGCATTGCGAAAATGGCCACCAGCCAGAACATCCGGACGGGGCTTCCAGCCTTTCGTCCCCGAGGATGTCGAAGATTCCCCAGAGGACGGAGCCGAAAAAGAACGCAGCAGCGAGACCACCAACGAGTGCAGGAATCAGTTCAAGAAAATGCATCGCGTCCCCCAAGCCGGATGTTGGAGTTGCAGGCTAACACGCCATGCGTGGGCAGTACTGCTAGTGGGCGTGATCCCCCCTGCTGTATTCGAAGACCCAGCCGATCAGCGCAACCAGGGCGAATCCGGCGCTGATGTAGAGGATCCAGAATCCGATGGCCAGGCCCAGGAACCCCCCGGCGGCGGAAAAGCCCACGGCGATCGGCCACCAGCTCCACGGGCTGAACTGGCCCTGCTCGCCTGCGCCTTCGTGGATTTCCGCATCCTGACGGTCTTCGGGACGCATCCCGACCCGTTTGCCGGTGTAGCCGAGGTAGCCGCCGATCAGGCCGGCCAGGCCGCCCACCAGCCACAACGCCAGGAAGCCCACCGGCTCGGTCCAGCCCGTGACAAAGCCGTAGACCACCCCAACGGGCACGAAGAACATGGCCAGGCCTCCGAAAATCCAGGATTCGATCTTCATGGCTTCTCCTTCTGCGGCGAATCACTTGGGAGCTACTCCCCCACAGTTCCCCGTGAATCAACTGTGATCCTCGCGCGGATGCGGCGTAAGGGACAAAGGACCCCACTCTGAAACGGATACAAACCACCCGCGGATAGAGTCAGATAATGACCGCGGACGCCACAACCCTCATCGGCAATGTTCAAGTGCGCATGCTTCAAGCCTCTGATTCCCGGCCGATGAGTGCCGCGTACCGGCTGAACCGTAGGTTTTGCGCCGGCCTACCTGAAGATTGCCGGCTCGTGGCAGGATCACGTCCTGTTCCAACGGATCCTTGAGTGATTCACTGAAACATACGACGGCGGCCCCGCCCGATGCCCGCCCAGCCACGGAGGTAGCACCATGCGGAAGATCATCCTGATGATGTCTGTGTCCATAGACGGATTTTTTGAAGGACCGGACCGCGACATCAGCTGGCACCTCGTGGACGAGGAACTACACCAACACTTCAACGATGAGTGCAGGGCGATGGGCGGGTTCATGGACGGACGGATCACGCACCAGTTGATGGCCGATTTCTGGCCCACGGCCGACCAGGATCCGGACAGCACGGCGGCCATGGCCGAGTTCGCCGGGATCTGGCGTGACATGCCCAAGTTCGTCTTTTCCCGGACCCTCACCACGGCGAAATGGAACACCAAGGTGATCCGCGACGTCGTGCCCGAAGAAATCGCGGAACTGAAGGCGCAGCCCGGCGGCGACCTGGGACTGGGCGGCGCCAACCTGGCGGCAACCTTCATGCGGCACGACCTCATCGACGAATATCGGCTCTACGTCCACCCTGTGGTGCTGGGCCAGGGGCATCCGCTGTTCCAGTCACCGGACGTCAGGATGAACCTCAAGCTGGCCGGGACGCGGACCTTCGGCAACGGAGTGGTCCTGCTCCACTACGAGCGCGGCAGGGACTAACAAGAATCAGCGACGCTTCAGTCCGGCGGTGCGCTACGTACCGGGCAGGTTCAGCCCGTCAGCGTCCCAGGTGAGGCACGCCCCCTCACTGATCTGTAGGGCCTCAACCCCCGGCGCCCCCACCAGTTCCGCAATCAGGGCTGAGCTCCCGGCCACAATTGTCGAATCAAAATCGATCTCCGTGACCAGCACCCAGGACCTGTCCTCAGGCCAGAGCAGGCTTGGAGACTGTGGCCAGCGCGGATCATGGTGCCATGGCGCGGTGAGGGTCCAGGCAGGGTCGGTGAACCCGCCCGGCCCGGCCGAAAAAAGGATATGGCCCCGGCCTGGCAGTTCGAGACGGGGACCGTCCACCACGCTCGCCGGCAGCAGCCCCGGTCCCGGACTTTCGGTCTGGCTCCACACTGTGGTTCCGGGCTCGTCGTCCGGCGCAACGAAGGTCAACTGCGCATACCCCGCCGCACTGGTGAGGCCGCCCCACCCCTCCCAGACGGCCGCCACCCCCACGTCCGGAGTCGCCGTGTGGCGGCACAGCACGGCCGTAGCCGCCGCCAGGACGTCCACATCGAGGTTTCCCTGCTGGGGTTCGGAGTACCGCCACCCGTCAGCGTCGAGGATTTCGCCGTAGGGGCCGGACGGCGGGCCCACCAGGCGGTGGAACTGCGCCAAAGGGTGCATGGTTTTGCCGAACGTCGCAGCGACGGTTGACCACGGAGCCGGCTCGCTGTCCATCTCGACGAACAACGACCGGTCCTGCGAATGCCAGGACAACGTCCCGGCAGGCCTGTCCCGGGTTGCCGGATGGAACACCCGGGCGTACGCGGGATAGCCATGGGGCACAACGAAATGCATGTCCCGCGCAGTCGGATCGAGCAATGGGCGAAGCCAGGCACCCCGTTCCGCATCAGCTATCGGGTCCACTGAGTACCCTAAGAGCCCGCCCGGACGTCGGCCGCCCTTGCAAGGGCCTCGAGATGGGCGGCGGAGGCTTCGGTGGCCGTTGCGATCCGGTTCAGTGCGCCGATGACGCTGATGGTGCCGAAAAACATGACCAGAAGGATGAGTACAAACACCCACGTGATATCCATCCGGCAACCCTACTGAGCCAAGCTCAAGCCGGGCCCCGGCCGCAGCCGGGGCTTCCCTGCCGCCCGGACTCAGCCCCGCAGACCGTCAGACGAATGCCGACTTCCCCGTCACGGCACGTGCCACGATCAGCGAGTTGATCTCGTAGCTGCCCTCGTACGTATAGAGAATTTCGGCGTCGCCAAATAGCTTGCCCATCTCGTAGTCGCTGCTGATGCCGTTGCCGCCCATCAGGGACCTGCCCATGGCCACAGAGGCACGCGCCAGGCGGGTGGTGGTGGACTTGGCCATGGCGGCCTGCGCCATCTCCAGCTTGCCGTCCTGCTGGATCCGGGCCAGCTGGGCCATGAGCGCCAGGGAGGCGCTGGCATTCCCCAAAATTTCGGCCAGCTGCTGCTGAATCAGCTGGAACCTCGCCAGCTCCTTGCCGAACTGCTTCCGTTTCAGGGCATAGGAACGGGCGACGTCGAACGCGGCCAGCTGGATCCCGGCACCTTGCCAGCCCACCCAGGCACGCGAGTCGCGGAGGAGGTCATTGGCTTTGGAAAAGTCCGTGGCGCCCGGCAGCAGATTGGATTCGGGGATCCGCACGTCATCCAGCCGGATGTCCGCATTCTGCATGATCCGCAGGCCGATCTTGTTGGAAATCTTCGTGGCGGAGTAGCCGGGACGGTCCGTTTCCACGATGAAGCCCTTGATCTGCCCGTCCGCCTCATCGCGGGCCCAGACCAGCGCGAAATCAGCGATGGTACCGGCGCCGATCCAGCGTTTCGCCCCGTTGATCACCCATTCGCCACGCTCCAGCCGGGCCGTAGTTTCCAGGCCGCCGGCAATATCCGATCCGTGGTCCGGCTCCGTGAGTGCGAAGGCCCCCAGCTGGGTGAAGGCTGTCAGCCCGGGAAGCCACCGCTGCCTCTGCTCCTCCGATCCGAGTTCGTCGATCATCCCGACGATCAGCTCATTGTGGATGCCCACCAGCGCGGACAGGGAAACATCGGCGCGGGCCACTTCCACGTACATCAGGCCCTTGAAAAGCGCCGACGTCCCGTCCGTCTGCAGGCCGCCCAACCCGTACTTGCCCATTTCAGCGAGCAGCCCGAAGGGGAATTCCTCGCGGTTCCAGTACTCGATGGACGCGGCACGGATGCGGGACTGCAGGAAGTCACGCACCTCCAGATAGCGCGATCGCTCCCCTGCAGGCAGCAGGTCCACGATGTACATCAGGTCCGCATCCGGGAACGGCGGCTGCTCCGGTCCCGGGGCAATCGCTTCCGCCGGCGCCCCGGGCTCTGTTTCGGGCGATCCGCTGGCACGTCCCTGTGTCTGCACGGGCATGTATCCCTTCGTCGTCCGCCGGCCACGCCATCGTGCCGGCCCTTCCAAACCATTGGATGTCCTAGTATATTGCACAGTGATGTGGATCACTAGGCGAAAGGGCCCCCATGACAGTCACCGACGACTTCCGGGCCGCGAGGGACAGGCTGCTGGCCCTGCGCGAGAACTACGGCCAGGCACGGAGTGAATTCCAGTGGCCCCGCTTTGACGAGTTCAATTTCGCCCTCGACTGGTTCGACCGGATCGCTGAGGACCCGGGCAAAGGCGCCAAGCCGGCCCTGGTCATCGTTGAACAGGACGGCAGCGCCACGCGGCGAACCTTCGCGGAACTGGCCGAGCGCTCCAACCAGGTGGCCAACTGGCTCCGGAGCCAAGGGGTCCGCCGCGGCGACCGCATGATCATCATGCTGGGCAACCAGGTGGAACTGTGGGAACTGATGCTGGCCGGCATCAAGCTGGGCATCGTGATGATTCCCACCACCACCCTGATGGGCCCGGCGGACCTGACGGACCGGGTGGAGCGCGGCGAGGCGGGCTGGGCCGCCGTCGGAAGTTCCAACATCGGCAAGTTTGCCGACGTTCCGGGGAATTACAAGCTGATTGAGATCGCCGACAGCGGCCCTGCCGCAGTTTCGGCAGCCGGTGCCGGCGAATACGATGCCGTCCAACACGGCGCCGCCCAGTACACGGACGCAGCCGGTGCCCCTGCCGGTTTCACGCCGGACGCCCCGACGAAGGCTGACGAAACCCTTCTCCTCTACTTCACGTCCGGGACCACGTCCAAGGCCAAGTTGGTGGAGCACACGCACACCTCATACCCGGTGGGCCATCTCTCCACCATGTTCTGGATCGGGCTGGAACCCGGGGATGTGCACCTCAATGTCGCGTCTCCGGGCTGGGCCAAGCACGCGTGGTCCAACGTGTTCACGCCCTGGATCGCCGAGGCCTGCGTATTCATCTACAACTACAGCCGGTTCGATGCCAAGGCCCTCATGGAACAGATGGTCCGCGAAAGGGTGACCAGTTTCTGCGCCCCGCCCACCGTGTGGCGCATGCTGATCCAGGCCGACCTCACCGTCCTCAAAAACCCGCCCACCAAAGTGGTGTCCGCCGGGGAACCGCTCAACGCCGAGGTGATCGACCAGGTGCAGCGCGCCTGGGGCCAGACCATCAGGGACGGTTTCGGCCAGACCGAATCAACTGTTCAGATCGCCAACACCCCCGGCCAGCCGATCAAGATCGGCGCTATGGGCAAGCCGCTCCCCGGCTACGACGTGGTGCTGGTTGACCCCGCGACAGGGGAAGAGGCCGACGACGGCGAGCTCTGCCTTCGCCTGAACCCCCGGCCCGTGGGGCTGATGAAGGCGTACTACGGCGACGCCGAGAAGACCGCGGACGCCTTCCGGGGCGGCTATTACCACACGGGAGACATGGCCAGCAGGGACGAACGCGGCATCATCACCTACGTTGGCCGCGGCGACGACGTGTTCAAATCCTCCGACTACCGGCTGTCCCCCTTCGAGCTCGAAAGTGTCCTGATCGAGCACCCGGCGGTGGCCGAGGCCGCCGTCGTGCCGTCCCCGGATCCGCTCAGGCTGTCCGTGCCGAAAGCGTTTGTCGTCCTGGCCGCAGGGCATCAGGCCGGCCCCGAACTCGCCGAAGAAATCCTGCAGTACTGCCGCGACCATCTGGCCCCGTTCAACCGCATCCGGCGGCTGGAATTCGCGGAGCTGCCGAAGACCATCTCGGGCAAGATCCGGCGCGTGGAACTCCGGCACAGCGAAGAGCTCCGGCACGGCAGCGGACCATTGCCGGAAGGCCTGGGGACCGAGTACTCGGAGGCGGATTTCCCGGGTTTGAAAAGCTAGGCTGTACCAACCCATATGTCAGGAGGTGCCATGGGAAACCCGCTCCCGCGCGATCCCATTGCCGACGCCCAGCGCAACTGGGAACGGCACGGCTGGGGTGATGTTGCCGCGCCGATGGCCGCCATCACGGCCATCATGCGGACCCAGCAGATCCTGCTGGCCCGGATCGAAGGCGTCCTCAAGCCCTTCGGCCTGACCTTCGCCCGCTACGAACTCCTGGCGCTGCTAAGTTTCGCCCGCAGCGGCGCGCTGCCCATGAACAAGGCGAGTGCACTCCTGCAGGTCCACCCCACCTCGGTGACCAACGCCGTCGACCGCCTCCAGGATGCAGGCCTGGTGGTCCGCTCCCCGCATCCGACGGACCGCCGCACCACCCTGATCGAGCTCACCGCCGAGGGACGCACGCTGGCCAAAAGTGCGACGGCGGCACTCAATACCGAGGTGTTCGGCCAGTCCGGTTTCGCCAGCCAAGACGTGGACCAGCTGATCGGGATCCTGGGGAAATTCCGCCGGAACGCCGGAGACTTCGCCGACTGACCCCGTGTTGCCGCAGACAAGGCGGCGGGCAGCCCTAGACTTCGAGGGAACGGACCTGAAGCTGGACCTGAGGAGAGCGCAATGATTCCGGAAATCAACATCTGGGCCGTACTGCTGGCCACCCTTTCCAGCATGGTGGTGGGCTCGGTCTGGTACACCCCGAAAGTCTTCGGCAATTACTGGATGAAAGTCGCGAAGGTTTCCCCCAGCGGCGAAGCGAAAGACGCGGTCAAACCCATCCTGATCACGCTGGTGGTCAGTTTTGTGAGCGCCCTGGTGCTCGCCGGATCGGCCGCCATCTCCCAGCATTTCTACGGCGGCAATTTCCTGGCCAACACGCTGATCACCGCCGTCATCCTCTGGGCCGGGTTCACGGCCGCCCGCTTCATCACGCATGACGCCTTCGAAGGCCGCCCGGCAGGTCTGACCCTCCTGAATTGCGCGCACGAACTGGTCACCCTGGTGGTCATGGGCCTCATCATCGGGCTGTTCGGCATCAGCGCAGCTTAGCTGCGCCTATGAGCCTGAGGGCTTGGCCCGGACGTGCATGCGTTCGCCCTGGCGCCCGAACAGGCTAATGAATTCCACCGGCCGCTCGTCCGCGCGGCCAAACCAGTGCGGGGTCCGGGTGTCGAACTCGGCCGCTTCACCCGGGGGCAGCACGATGTCCGTGTCACCGAGGACCAGGCGCAGCCTGCCGTTGAGCACATAGATCCACTCGTACCCCTCGTGGACCTGCGGCGTGGGCTCCTCGGGACCGCCGGCATTCAGGATGAGTTTGTACGCCTGCACCCCGCCGGGCCTCCGGGTCAGCGGAACGATGGTCATCCTCTTGTTGACGATGGGCCGCAAGTGAACCCTGGGGTCGCCGGTGGTGGGCGCACCCACCAGTTCATCCAACGGAACCTGGTGCGCTTTCGCCAGGGGCAGCAACAGTTCCAGGTTCGGCCGGCGCCGGCCGGACTCCAGCCGTGAAAGCGTGCTGACGGAGATCCCCGTGGCGGCCGAAAGGGCAGTCAGGGTGGTGTCGCGGCTGATCCGCAGCGCGCGAAGCCGCGGACCCACGGCCGCCAGCACGCCGTCAAGTTCATCCATGCCTTCAGTTTGCCACTTTGGCAAAGATGTTTGCCACTTTCCGGACAGCCTTCGACGATGGATGCGGAGGTAAGAAAAATGACTGAAGAGAAAAACACACCGGCGGACGTCGTCATTGTTGGCGGCGGCGCAGCGGGACTGAATGCGGCCCAGATACTGGGCCGGGCACGCCGGTCGGTAGTGGTGGTCGACGGCGGCGAGCCCCGGAATGCACCCGCCAATGGAGTGCACGGCTTCCTGTCACGCGACGGCATCAGCCCGGCGGAGCTGTACCGGATTGGACGCGAGGAGGCGGAGTCCTACGGCGTCCGGATCATCAGCGGGCAGGTGCTTGGCGCCATGGGTGCCAAGGGAGCCTTCGCGGTGGAACTGGCGGACGGCACCGTGGTCCGTGGCCGCAGGCTCCTCATCACCACGGGGTTGGTTGACCAGCTTCCGGACATCCCCGGGCTGCAGGAACGCTGGGGCAACGACGTGCTGCACTGCCCCTACTGCCACGGATGGGAAGTCCAGGACCAGTCCCTCGGAATCCTGGGCACCGGCCCGTTCGCGGTCCACCAGGCCCTGCTGTTCCGGCAGTGGAGCGCCAACATCACGCTCTTCCTCAATGACGCCATGGAACCCACGGACCTGGAGCTGCACCAGCTCGCCGCCCGCGGCATCACGGTGGTCCACGGCCCCGTTGGCTCCCTGCGGGTAGACCACGACAAGCTGACCGGCGTGGTTCTGGCCGACGGCGGCCTGGTGCCTGTGGACGCCGTGGCCGCCGCGCCGCGGTTCGCGGCACGGACAGCAGCCTTCGCCGGTCTTGGGCTCACGGCCGTCCAGCACCCGATGGGGATGGGCGAATTCCTCGAAACGGACGCCGACGGCGCCACCGGCGTGCCCGGGGTATGGGCCGCCGGCAACGTCACCGACCTCCGCGCGCAGGTGCTGTCCTCAGCTGCGGCCGGAGCCTGGACCGGCGTCGTCATCAACGCCGACCTGATGGCCGAGGAACTGGAGGAAGCCGTCACGGCGTATCGTGGCAGTGTCACGGCGTAGCGTGGGCCGTCCCTGACGGCACGCTGCCCGGGGCCTGAAGCACGGGCAGCGAGGAGACCAGGGATGAAGTTTGACGAGTCGTTCTGGGATGAGCGCTACCGCCAGCACGGTTCGGTGTGGAGCCACAATCCGAACCCGAACCTGCTGGCCGAGGCTGCCGGGCTCCGCCCGGGATCGGCGCTGGACGTGGGCAGCGGCGAGGGCGCCGACGCAATCTGGCTGGCACGCCAGGGTTGGCGGGTGACGGCCGTGGACATCTCCTCGGTGGCGTTGGCCCGGGCAGCCGAAAGGGCGTCGCAGGATTCAGCGGCATCCGGGCGGATCACCTGGGCCCACCACGACCTCACCGCATCGCCCCCGCCGGCCGGTACGTTCGACCTGGTGTCCGCCCAGTTCATGCACCTGCCCCTGGCCCAGCGAACCGAGCTGCACCACCGGCTCGCGGCCTCAGTTGCCCCCGGCGGAACCCTCCTGATCGTGGGTCACCACCCCTCCGACCTTGAAGCGGGAATCCGCCGCCCCAGCGAGCCCGGCCTGCTCTTCACACCGGAGGAAATCGCCGCCGGGCTGGATCCGGACGAGTGGGAAATCGACGTCTGCGAAGCACGCCGGCGCGCCGCCCCGGACGAGGACGGCAATGCCGTCTCCGTCACGGATTCAGTGCTCCGCGCCCACCGCCGGCCGCCGCGCCCTTAGGGCCCAAACCCTGAAGGGCAAGACTCTTTCGGAACCGAACGCCTTAGCGGTGCTTGAATTCCGGCTGGCGCTTCTCCGTGAAGGCAGCCATGCCTTCCTTCTGGTCCTCGGTGGCGAACAGCGAGTGGAAGATCCGCCGTTCGAAAAGCACGCCCTGTGCCAGCCCGGTTTCAAACGCCGCGTTGACCGCTTCCTTGGCCACCATCGCCACCGGCTTGGACTTGGAGGCAATCACCTCGGCGGCTTTCAGGGCCTCTTCCACGACATCAGCGGCGGGGACCACCCTGGACACCAGGCCGGCGCGTTCCGCTTCGTCGGCATCCATAAAGCGCCCGGTGAGGATCAGGTCCATGGCCTTGGACTTGCCCACGGCGCGGGTGAGGCGCTGCGAACCGCCCATGCCCGGCACTACGCCCAGGTTGATTTCCGGCTGCCCGAACTTCGCGTTGTCCCCGGCGATAATGAAATCGCACATCATCGCCAGCTCGCAGCCGCCACCCAGGGCGAAGCCCGAGACGGCCGCCACCACGGGGATGCGGAGCCTGGTGAAGTCCTCCCAGCCCCGGAACCAGTCCGCGGCGTACATATCCATGTAGCCCTGGGCGGCCATCTCCTTGATGTCCGCGCCGGCAGCAAACGCCTTGCCGGACCCCGTGACCACCACGGCGCCCACTTCAGGGTCCGCGTCCATGGCCGTGACGGCAGCCACGAGTTCATCCATGGTGGCTTTGTTCAGCGCATTCAGCGCTTCGGGCCGGTTCAGCGTCACCAGCCCCACGCGTCCGCGCCGCTCCACCAGAATGTTCCCGTACTGTTCCGTCATGCCTGACTCCTCACGTGGTGCTGCTTCGAATACTGCTGCCGCGCCTAATGCGCCGACTTGTCCCGGATGTCCGTGATGATGCCGGAGAAGTCACGGCCCGCGCCGCCCTCCGCCGCAAACGTATCGTAGATCTCCGATGCCAGCGGCCCCATCCGGGCGGCCACTCCGGTGCTCTGCAGCGCGTTCAGGGCCAGCTTGAGGTCCTTCGCCATCAGAGCCCCGGCAAAACCTGGCTGGTAATCCCGGTTGGCCGGACTGGTGGGCACGGGCCCGGGGACCGGGCAGTTGGTGGTGAGCGCCCAGCACTGCCCGGACGCCGCGGACGCGACGTCGAACAGGGCCTGGTGCGTCAGCCCCAGCTTCTCGCCGAGCACGAAGGCCTCACTCACCGCGATCATCGAGACGCCCAGGATCAGGTTGTTGCAGACCTTGGCGGCCTGGCCCGCGCCGTGGGCGCCGCAGTGGACCACGCGCTTGCCCATCACTTCCAGCAGGGGCCGCACGGCGTCAAAGTCCTCGGGCAGGGCGCCCACCATAAAGGTCAGGGTTCCGACTTCGGCCCCCACCACGCCACCGGAGACGGGGGCGTCCACTGCCCTGTGGCCGGCGGCAACGGCTAGCGCGGAAGCCTCCCGGGCCTCGTCAACGTTGATAGTGGAGCAGTCCAGGAACATGGTGTCCGGCCCGGCAACGTCCAGCAGCCCCGGCCGGCCGTCCGTTCCCCGGTAGGCATCGAGGACGTGCTGGCCGCTGGGGAACATGGTGAGCACCACGTCCGCACCGGCAACGGCTTCGGCGGGTGTTGCCACGGTGGGAATCCCGTGCTCCCGGGCCGCGTCCAGCGCCGCGGGCACAACGTCGAAACCCGCCACCGTGTACCCGGCCTTGACCAGGTTGACGGCCATCGGGCCGCCCATGTGCCCCAACCCCAGGAACGCAACGTGCGCCATTTTCCCGGCCCCTGTTGCTTCAGACATTGTCGGCCTCCTTTGACTGCAGATTGAGCTCCCGCTCCCCTAGCGGCGCGAAGAACCTCCCGACGTCGGCGGCGGAGACCTCGTGCAGCGTGGCCGGCTTCCACTGGGGGTTGCGGTCCTTGTCCACCACCTGCGCCCGGATGCCCTCGCGGAAGTCCGGTCCGGCCAGGAACCGCAGGCCCACGCGGTACTCCTGCTCCAGGGCTTCCTCCAGCGTCAGGCCCTTGGCGCGGCGGAGCGATTCCAGCGCCACCTTCACCGCGGTGGGCGACTTCGCCTCGATCATGTCGGCCGCGCCCGCGGCCTCCCCGGACGAGCCTCCGTCAAAGGCGCGCAACCGGCAGAGGATCTCCTCGACGTCGTCACCTGCATAGCAGGCGTCGACCCAGTGCCGCTGCCCGGCCAGCGCCGAAGCCGGCGGCTCTTCGGTGAAGCGTCCGACGGCGGCCTCCGCCGTTTCGCTTTCCAGTGCTGCCGCCAGGGCGGGTAGGTTCGCCGAGGCCACGAAGTGGTCGGCCATGCCCAGGAACAGTGCGTCCGCTCCGCTCAGGTGGGCGCCGGTCAGGGCCGCATGGGTGCCCGCCTCCCCCGGCGAGCGGGACAGCAGCAGGGTGCCGCCGACGTCGGGCACGAATCCAATGGTGGTCTCCGGCATGCCGGTGCGGGTGCGTTCGGTGACCACACGCACGGAACCGTGAGCCGAGATCCCCACACCGCCGCCCAGCACCAGGCCGTCCATAAAGGCCACGTACGGCTTCGGGTACCCGGCGATCAGCGCATTCAGCTGGTATTCGGTGCGCCAGAAGTCCGCCGTTGAATCACCGCCCGTCAGCATGTCCTCGTAGATGGCCACGATGTCGCCGCCGGCGCACAGCCCACGTTCACCGGAACCGTGCACCAGGACGGTGGCCACGCCGGCGTCGTCCGCCCAGGCTGCGAGCCGCTCCAGCATGGCGGCGGCCATGCCGGCGGTGAGGGCGTTCACGGCCTTGGGCCGGTTCAGCGTGATGACGCCGAGGTGGCCGCGCCGCTCAAACAGGACTTCGTCAGTGGGGCTTGCTCTGTTCGTATCTGCGGTAGTTCCTGCGCTCATCAGCTGCCTTCCGGCATCACGTAGCTGGCGCCCTGGCGGATGCCGGAGGGCCAGCGGCTGGTCACGGTCTTGGTCTTGGTGTAGAAACGGAACGCATCGGCGCCGTGCTGGTTGAGGTCTCCGAAGCCGGAGGCCTTCCAGCCGCCGAACGTGTAGTAGGCGATCGGCACCGGGATGGGCACGTTGATGCCCACCATACCCACCTGCACGCGGCTGGCGAAGTCACGGGCGGCGTCGCCGTCGCGCGTGAAGATGGCCACGCCGTTGCCGAACTCATGCTCGCTGCAGAGCCGGAGGGCCTCGTCATAGTCGGCGGCGCGCAGCACGCTGAGCACCGGGCCGAAGATCTCCTCTTTATAGATCTTCATGCCCTTGGTGACGTTGTCGAAGAGCGTGGGCCCCACCCAGAACCCGCCGTCATAGCCGTCAACGGTGAGGCCGCGGCCGTCCGCCACGAGGGTTGCGCCCTCGTCAACGCCGGACTGGATGTAGCCCTCGATCCGCTCCTTGGCGGACGCCGCCACCACCGGCCCGAAGTCCGAATCCTTATCGAGGCTGTGGCCCACCCTGAGATGCTTCACGCGTTCTTCCAGCTTAGAAACCAGGGCATCGGCAGTGTCCTTGCCCACGGGTACCGCCACCGAGATGGCCATGCAGCGTTCGCCCGCGGATCCGTAGCCCGCACCCATCAGCGCATCCACGGCCATGTCCAGGTCCGCGTCCGGCATGATCACCATGTGGTTCTTGGCCCCGCCGAAGCACTGGGCGCGCTTGCCGTGCGCGGCCGCGGTGGCGTAGATGTACTGGGCTATCGGGGTGGAGCCCACAAAGCCGATGGCCTTGACACGCTCATCCTCGAGCAGGGCGTCCACCGCTTCCTTGTCCCCGTTGACCACGTTGAACACGCCGTCCGGCACGCCTGCTTCGGTGAAGAGCTCGGCCAGCCGCAGGGGCACGGACGGGTCCCGTTCCGAGGGCTTCAGGATGAACGCGTTGCCCGCGGCCAGGGCAGGGCCGGACTTCCAGAGCGGAATCATCGCGGGGAAGTTGAACGGGGTAATGCCGGCCACCACGCCCAGGGGCTGGCGCATGGAGTGGACGTCGATGCCGGACCCGGCGTCGTCGGAGAACTCGCCCTTGAGCAGGTGCGGGGCGCCGGCGGAGAATTCCACCACCTCGATGCCGCGCTGGATGTCGCCTTTCGCGTCCGGCAGGGTCTTGCCGTGCTCGGAGGACAGCAGTGCAGCGAGTTCGTCCAGGTGCTCGTTCACCAGGTCCACGAACTTGAGCAGGATCCGGCCGCGGCGCTGGGGATTCATGGCGCCCCACGCCAGTTGGGCCTTCTCCGCGCTGGCGATGACATTGCGGACCTCTTCAGCGCTGGCCAGCGGCAGCCTGGCCTGGACCTCGCCAGTGCACGGATCGTAGACGTCGCTGAAGCGCCCGGAGGTGCCTTCTACCCGCTGTCCGTCTACATAATGGGAAAGCTCGCGAACCATGGCGGAATGCTCCTTTGCATGTGACCTACATCATCCTTGCTGCTGAATATACTCGGACTTCCTACTAAATTCCAGAGCGTGCGAGGGCGCCCGCGCCGGCCGGGCGCCGCCGTCGTGCGCCGCCGTCGTGGGGCACTTTGACGTGGATTCTGCTGGATCAGGCCTTATTTGCCGGCGTGTCCGCGCCGAAGTGCCCCGTTTCGGCCGCGATGCCGGGCGCAAAGCCGGCCCCGCCGGAGCGCCAGTCCGCTATGCCGGGCGCCCAAGTTCGGTAAGTTAGGAACTGTGAAGATTGCTACCTGGAATGTGAACTCCCTCCGTGCCCGTGCCGACCGCGTGGAGGCCTGGCTGCAGCGCAGTGACTGCGACGTCCTGGCCATCCAGGAAACCAAGTGCAAGGACGACAACTTTCCTTGGGAGCTTTTTGAGCGCATGGGCTACGAGGTGGCCCACTTTGGCGTGAACCAGTGGAACGGCGTGGCAATCGCCTCCCGCGTGGGGCTCGACGACGTGGAACGGTCATTCCTGGACCAGCCGGTGTTCGGCAAGAACGGCAAGGACCCCGTCCAGGAGGCCCGTGCCATCGGCGCCACGTGCGGCGGCGTCCGGGTGTGGAGCCTCTATGTCCCCAACGGCCGGTCCCTCGACGACGAACACATGCCCTACAAGCTCAGTTGGCTGGACATGCTGAAGACCCACGCCCAGACCTGGGTCACCGAAAACCCCGAAGCACAGATTGCCCTGATGGGTGACTGGAACATCGCCCCGCAGGACGACGACGTCTGGGACATCGACTTCTTCCGCGCCAACGCAATGACCCACGTCAGCGAACCCGAGCGCGCCGCGTTCCACGCCTTGGAAGGGGCCGGATTCACCGACGTGGTCCGCCCGCACACCCCCGGTCCCGGCGTCTACACCTACTGGGACTACACCCAGCTCCGGTTCCCGAAGAAGGAAGGCATGCGGATCGACTTCGTCCTCGCCTCCCCCGCGCTGGCCTCCCGGGTGACCGGGGCGTCCATCGACCGCGAGGAGCGCAAAGGCAAGGGCGCGTCCGACCACGCGCCGGTCATCGTGGAGCTGGCCGACTGATGGGTCCGCGATGACGGGCAACATCTACCGGGGCCAGGCGGGCCTGCCCTTCTCGTCCGCGCTGCGGATCTACGAGCCGCTCTCCGCGTTCCCCGAGGAGCAGCGCGCCGCGCTGCAGAAGGCAGGCGCCCGGACGGCGTCCCGTGCTGCCGTGGAAAACGCTGAACTTCAGGCGTCCCTCGGCCGGATCACGCGACCCGGCGGAGATCCCTTCCCCACCGGTCGGACCGATCTGGTGCGGATCGTACCGGCTCCCCCGGAGCCGGAACAGCCGCGCAGGCACACGTCTTCCGGCGCGCCGGACACTGCCGGAACGTCCGACGCCGGCGGGCCGGGTTCCGATGCCTCTGCTGCCGCCGGTATCGGGCCGGCACTGCTGTACTGCCCCAGCCAGCTGGTGCTGCGGGCGGGGCTTGCTGCCAACGCCCTCATGGAGGGCATCCACGGGCCCTTGGCCGAGCTCCTGATTCCGGAGGAACAGCGGGACAAACACCAGGAACGCATTGACCTGGTGAAGGCCCGCGAGGGCTCCACCCGCGTCCACACCCGTGCCTCCACGTGGGGCATCCCGTTCAGCTGGTTCTCGCTCTTCCAGGAATCCGACCACCAGGACGTGGTGGAATCGGGCGGACGGATCGTCACGGTCCGGGTCTGGGCACGGATCGGGGAAGCCCTGGAACGGGTCCGCTATGCCGTGGCCAACCTGGCCCTGGCCGCCCCCGACCTGGACATGCTGGACGACATGACCCAGCTCACCGAGTGGCTGGAACTCTTCCACCCCGGCTCCGTGGTGGAACTGGACTACGGCGCCGTTGCGGACAAGGTGTATCCGGACGATTCACCCATGGATGTGCGTCTGGGCATCGAATGCCTGGCGGAGGGGGACATGACCGGGGCCGCTGCGGCCTACCGCCGGCTAGCCTCGCGCTGGATTCCCATCAGGCAGCTCGCCCGCGCGTCCTAAGCTTTTAGCTGGCGTTGTCCGCGGGAAGGGGGCGGCGCCGTCGTTCGCCTGACGATTAGTTGGTGCGGTGCCACCGTCGAGTGGACCGAACCGATGGCACCGTCCAGCTCATCCAGCAGCATCTTGGTGCCCAGTTCAGCCTGTTCGTCAGGCCGCTGCCGCACCGTGGTCAGTCCCATGGCGTCCGAGAAATCGTGGTCGTCGATCCCGATGACGGACAGGTCTTCGGGCACGCGGACGCCCACTTTGTAGGCTTCGAAGATCACGCCCATGGCCATCTCGTCCGATGCGCAGAAGATAGCGGTGGGTTTCGGGCCGGGCCGGGCCCACATCCTGGTGAAGGCATCCTGCCCGCTGCGGACCGTGAAGTCGCCCCATTCATCCCATTCCGGACGTGCCGTCAGCCCGGATCCCGCCATAACGTCCTGGAAGGCCTTGATGCGGACGCGGGGAACGTCGAAGTTGAGGTCGGTTTCGTCGTCGCCGTGCAGGAGGGCGATGTCCTTGTGGCCAAGGCTGATCAGGTGCCGAACGGCTGTGGACGCCGCGGCATAGTCGTCGATGCCTATGTAGGGGCACTCTTCCACGTGGCCGCCGACCACCACCAGGGGAATGTCGATTTTTTGCAGGTGCTCGATTTCGTCGTGGGTCAGCGCCATACAAAGCACCAGGAGGGCATCGATCTGCTTGTAGACCATGGTCTTGCTGAAGAGCCGCTCACGGTTGCTGCCGTGCCCGCCCAGATTGAACAGCGAGAGGTTGTACTGGCGGGCGTGCAATTCCCGGTCCGCGCCCTCGATGGCCTTCGAGAAGAACCAGCGGCTCACGAACGGCGCCAGCACGCCGATGGTCTTGGTCCGCCCGGTGGCCAGCCCCGAGGCGGACGAGGATGCCACGTAGCCCAAGGCACCGGCCACCTCGAGAATTTTTTCCCGGGTGGCCGGTGAAACCCTGGGCAGTCCGCGGACTGCGCGCGAGACGGTGGCGGTGGAAACCCCCGCGGCTGCGGCAACATCCTCAATGCTGACGCCGGAATGGCCGCCCCGTTGAGCCCTGTCAGATGTGCGTGCCACGGTATTTCCCCTTGTCAGCTGTCCGCAGAGTCTTGCTATCTGGTGTTCTGCGGCAACAAACCAGTCTATTCCGCTCAGCCGTTGAGCTCTTGATCAGCTCCTATTTCTTACGCGTAGCGGTCCTGGCGGGCAGCCCGCGGCGAAGCCGGACCATCCCGTAGAGCGCCAGCAGCGTGGCCAGCAGGCCCAGCGCCCAGCCGAGTGCCGGCTGGGCGGTCACCTCCATCCAGACGGTGACCACCAGCAGCACGGCGGCCCAGAACCCGAGGAATCCGATGATGATGTCAAAGTCTTCCCCGGAGCGGGCCCGTTTGTGCTCGCTCCGGACGAATCCGTGGTTCTCTTTGCCTTCAGCCGAACCTGTCACTTGACGGCTCACTTGACGGCGCCGGCGGTGAGGCCGGCAACAATCTTGCGTTGGAAGACGAGCACAAGGATCACCAAGGGAATGGTGACGATGGTTCCGGCGGCCATGATGGCCGTGTACGGGATCTGGTTCGGCTGGGCACCGGCGAAGCTGGCGATAGCCACCGTCACCGGCTGGGTCGCGTCACTGGACAGCTGGCTGGCGATCAGGAATTCATTCCAGGAGGAGATGAACGCCAGGATGGCGGTGGTGAAGATGGCCGGCGCCGCCAAAGGCATGATCACCTTGCGGAACGCCTGCCCCTGGGTACAGCCGTCCACGCGTGCCGATTCTTCCAGCTCCCACGGCATTTCGCGGAAGAAGGAGGTCATGGTGTACACGGTCAGCGGCAGCACGAAGGAAATGTTCGGGATAATCAGCGCCTGGTAGGTGCCCATCCAGCCGATGTTGGTGAACAGCTGGAACAGCGGCGTGATGAGGGCGACGCCCGGGAACATGGACGCGCCCAGGATGAAGCCCAGCACCAAGTACTTGAACCGGAAGTTCAGGCGGGCCAGTGCATACGCGGCGAAAACACCGATCAGCAGCGACACAACCGTGACGACGACGCCGATGAAGATGCTGTTGAGCAGTGCCTGCCCGAACCTGTTGCCGAAGGACGTGTCGAAGGCCGTGTTGAAGTTATCCAGCGTGACATGCGTCGGCAGTATCGATGTGTCATAGGTGAAGCCCACATCGCGGAACGCTGTCACCACCATCCAATAAGCCGGTGCCAGGCACCAGATCAGGACGACGACGGCACTGATGTAGGTACGCCCCTGCGCCCATTTCTCCCGGTTCTGGGAGGCTTTGCGGCCCTTGTCCTGTTCTGCCCTCAGGGCAGTAGCGGCTGACGCGGTGCTCATTTCTTCCCCTTACCGGTGGCTCCGCTTTGCTCCACGACATTCGCCCCGAGGAACCGTACAAAGATGAACGCGACGAGGAAGATGATGATGAACGTGATCGTGGACAATGCTGCCGCTGCGTTGAACCCTTGTCTGATCTGGTTGATCACCAGGATGGACAGTGTGGTGGTGTTGTTGGCGCCGCCCGTCAGAATGTACGGGAGGTCGAACATACGCAGTGCATCCAGGGTGCGGAAGAGGACAGCCACCATCAGCGCCGGCTTTACCAGCGGCAGGGTGATCATCCGGAACCGCTGCCAGGTGGTGGCGCCGTCAACCTTTGCAGCTTCATAGACCTCGGCCGGGATCATCTGCAGCCCGGCCAGGATGAGCAGCGCCATGAACGGCGTGGTCTTCCAGACGTCGGCGATGATCACGGCCCACTTGGCTGGCCACTCACTGCCTGTCCACAGGATGGTGGTGTTGAACAGCTTGTTGGCGATGCCTTCGAAAGCGAAGATGAACAGCCACAGCTTGGCAGTCACGGCGGTGGGAATGGCCCACGGAACCAGGACGGCTGCGCGGACCAGACTGCGGCCGCGGAACGTCCTGGCCATGATGAGGGCCATCCAGAAACCGAGCACGGTCTCCAACGTCACCGTGACCACGGTGAAGAAGAACGTTGTTGCCGTCGCTGACCAGAACTGGCCACCGAGGGTTCCGGGCGGGCATGCCACCGTTCCGCCACCGGGTGCCGCGCATTGCTGGGCAAGCCAGTTCACGTAGTTCTGGACGCCGGCCGGGCCGCCGGCGGTGAACAGTCCGGTGACCGGATCCAGCCCGGCGTCCTTCTGGAAGGACATGACCATGGCGCTGATGATCGGATAAACGATCACAATGGCCAAGGCGATGATGGTGGGGGCAAGAAGCCAGGAAGCCCACTTGCCCTGGCTCAGGATCTTGTTGTCCTCACCGACGCCCTTTGGGCCGTGATGGACCGGGGTACCGCCCGACGCCGGTGATTTTACCGGCGTCGGGCCCAATTCGGTTGCCATAAGTGGCTACTGTCCCGCACTAGCGGACTCGATGGACTTTTGCATATCTGACAAAGCAGATTCCACGGTTTTCTCCCCCTTGATGGCAGAGTAGGCGTTTTCCTGGATGGCCTTGGTAACCGCCGGGTAGAACGGCGAGACCGGACGCGGCACGGCATTCTCGATGGAGGTCTTCAGGACCGGAAGGTACGGCAGCTTGGCCACGAGCTCCTTGTCCTCGTACAACGAGCCCAGAACCGGGGCGAGCGAGCCCTGGGTGGCGTAGAACTTCTCAGTCTCTTCCGAGGTCATGAACTTCAGGAAGTCCAGGGCCGTGGCCTTGTTCTTCGAGTAGACACTCACGGCGAGGTTGTGGCCGCCGAGCGAGGAGGCACCCGGGCCATCCTTGCCCGGAAGGGCTGTCATGCCCAGGACGTCCTTGACCTTGGAGGAACCTTCAGTGGTAGCCAGGTTGTAGACGTACGGCCAGTTGCGCAGGAACAGAAGCTTGCCGTCCTGGAATGCCTGCCGGCTCTCTTCTTCCTTGTACGTGATGGCTTCCTTCGGGATGTTGCCGTCAGCGTATGCCTTCGCGAGGTTTTCCAGCCCTGCCTTGGCATCGGCCGTGTTCAGGCTGGGCTTGCCGTCCTTGTCCAGTACGGAGCCGCCCGAGGAGTTGATGGCCTCGGAAGCATTGACCGTCAGGCCTTCGTACTTGCTGAACTGGCCCGCGTAGCAGCCAATGTTGTTTGCCTTGGCGATGGAGCACATGCCCATCATCTCGTCCCACGTCGTGGGCGCGGTGGGAACCAGGTCCTTGCGGTAGTAAAGGATGCCACCGTCTGAGGTCTGCGGGGCCGCATACAGGGTCCCCTTGTAGGTTCCGCTGTCCACCGTCGGCTTGAGCATGGCGGACGTGTCCAGCGCCATCTTGTCCTTGAGCGGCTGGAGCCAGCCCTTGGCCGCGAACTCGGCCGTCCAGACCACGTCGACATCGACGACGTCGTAACCGGCGTCCTTCGCCTGGAAGTGCTGGACCAGGTCATCGTGCTGCTGGTCGGCCTGGTCGGTCTGTTCCTTGAAGGTGACCTTCTCGTTCGGGTGGTCGGCATTCCACTTTTCGATCAGGGGACGGACAACGTTGCTGTTGTCCTTGCCCTGGACGTACGTGATGGGGCCGCGGCCGTCGAGGCCCTGTTCGGCGTCGCCGCCGCCTCCGCCGCCGGTGGTGGTGCCGCCTCCGCCACCGCAGGCGGAGAGGGTTAACGCCAGTACGCCGGCGGCAGCGGCCGGCAAAAGGAACTTAGGGGATTTCATAAAGAGAGACTCCTCGCTGAGTGTCGAGCAAGATCGGGGGTGCGGTTGAAGTGGTGCCCATCACACTAGTAACGTTGCGGTGAGAAATGCAAGCGTTTACACCGAAGTTTATGGAAAGGATATCTGTGGCATACAGCCCAGTCCCCACTGCCGGCTCCTCGATCAAGGCCTGGTGGGCCAGCGCCGTTGTTTACCAGGTCTACCCCCGGTCCTTCGCCGACGCGAACGGGGACGGGATGGGCGATCTCCCCGGCGTGACGGCGCATTTGGACCATTTGCACAAGCTCGGGGTTGATGCCGTCTGGCTGTCCCCCTTCTACAAGTCACCGCAGGCCGATGCCGGCTACGACGTCGCCGACTACCGCGAAGTGGACCCGCTGTTCGGCACCCTGGCGGACTTCGACGAAATGTTGCAGAAAGCTCACGGCCTGGGGCTCAAGGTGATCGTTGACCTGGTCCCCAACCACACTTCGGACGAACACACCTGGTTCCAGGAGGCCCTTGCAGCGGCCCCGGGGTCCAGTGAACGGGACCGGTACATGTTCCGGCCCGGCAAGGATTCAGTTCCCGGTTCCGGCGACGGCGACCTGGCACCAAACAACTGGAAGTCCATCTTCGGCGGCCCGGCCTGGTCCCGAGTGACGGAGGCCGACGGCGCGCCCGGCGAATGGTACCTGCACCTTTTCGACACCAAGCAGCCGGACTTGAACTGGGAAAACGCCGAGGTCAAGGAGGAAATGCGCTCGGTGCTGCGGTTCTGGCTGGACCGCGGCGTGGACGGGTTCCGCGTGGACGTGGCCCACGGCATGGTCAAGGAAGCGGGACTGCCAGATTGGGAAGGCTCCGCGGCCATGGTGGAAGGGGCCACCGAACTGCCCGGCGATGCCCACGGCGGCCATACCGAAGCGGACGAACCGCACCGCGCCCACGCGGCTGCAATGACCGGTGACGGCGAAGGTGCCGGGCACCAGCCGGTCTCGCCGCTTTATCCGCCGTCGCCGTTCTTTGACCAGGACGGCGTCCACGACATCTACCGTGACTGGAACCGGGTGCTGGCCGAATACGACGGCGACCGCATGCTGGTGGCCGAGGCCTGGGTGGAGCCGGCCGAGCGGCTGGCCCGGTATGTCCGGCCGGATGAAATGCAGCAGGCATTCAACTTCGACTTCCTGCTGGCCGGCTGGGATGCCGCACGGACTGCCGTGGCCATTGAGGCTTCACTGCGCGCTGCCGCCACCGTGGGTGCCACCACCACGTGGGTGCTCAGCAACCACGACACCGTCCGGCACAGCACACGCTTCGGGCTCAAGGACCCCACCACGTTCCCGAAGGGCATTGCCGCCGAGGATGAGCAGCCCGACGCCGGACTGGGTCTGGCACGTGCCAGGGCCGC
Source organism: Arthrobacter sp. ISL-69 (assembly GCF_018613775.1). NCBI lineage: Bacteria > Bacillati > Actinomycetota > Actinomycetes > Micrococcales > Micrococcaceae > Arthrobacter > Arthrobacter sp. ISL-69. The sequence continues at coordinate 83,065 of NZ_JAGGPO010000019.1, read as the reverse complement.
CTCCATGGTTTCGCTGGCCCTCCCGGGTTCGGCTTACCTCTACCAGGGCGAGGAACTGGGCCTACCCGAGCACACCGCCGTCCCGGCCGAAGCCCGCCAGGACCCCACGTTCTTCCGGACCAACGGCGTGGAACGCGGCCGCGACGGCTGCCGTGTCCCGCTTCCGTGGAAGTCCGGGGAACCGGGCTACGGGTTCGCGTCGGCAGCCGGAACAGGAGCCGGAGCAGCCAACGCCCCGGCCGCCCCCTGGCTCCCCCAGCCCGAGTCGTTCGGTGTATTGGCCGCGGACCGTCAGGACGGCGTCGCCGGTTCCACCCTGGAGCTGTACCGTGCCGCACTGGCCCTCCGCCGCGAACACCGGCTGGGCGCAGGGAGCTTCGTCTGGGCAGATTCGCACGAGCCTGCCGACGGGGTCCTCGCCTTCCGCAACGGGGACGTCCTGGTGATCGCCAACATGGGCATTGCCGCAGCCCCGCTGCCGGACGGATACCGGATCGCCTTGGCCAGCACGCCGGAGGCTGTGACGGGTGGCGACGCCGAAGCGAAGACGGACCTGGCCGGCGCACGGAAGCTGGCACCGAACTCCGCCGCGTACCTCCTCGCCGGCTAAAGCCCACGGCTCAGGCGCACTACGCAGCAGGGGCTCCCTTCCGGACGGACGGGAGCCCCTGCTGCGTTCGGGCTCTTCGCGCTTAGGCACTGCCGGGCTTGGGCCCTGCGGCCGGGCCGGCCTGTCAGCGGGCGCGTTCGGCCCGGCTGAACCGTGAACGGGCCCCCGCACTTATGTGGATCAGCACTGGCGTGCGTTTGCCGACGACGGCGTCCAGCGCCTCCACGAGGGCGGAAACATCCGCGGCAAGGAGGTGCGGGGCCACACCGTGGCGCGGCTGCAGCCGGATCTTCAACGCGGGCTCGCCGCGGATCTCGTAGGTAGCTACCGTGGCGCCGGCGAGGTCCTGCCGTTCGGCCAATGCCGCCCGCAGCGCCTGCTCGGCCACGCCGCCGCCGATCCGCACGTTGCCGGGGAAATCGCCGGCGTCGTCCTCGGCGACAATCAGGCCGGAGCGGCCTTTGCCCTGCTGAGCCACCCACGCCACCATCGCGGCAATGACCCCGACCAGCAGCAGTGCGAGCACGGCCCACAGCCAGCTTTCCTCACGGCCCGGAACTCCGGTGTGCTGGAAGAGCTGGCTCATTCCGCTCCACACGCCGGCGGACCAGTGCTGCCACCACGGACCCGCGGCCGGCACAGTGGCCAGCGTGACCAGGAGCAGTCCGATGACCAGCAGTTTCAGGCCTAGGATTCCGATCAGGATCCGGTTAAGTACTCTGGGGGTGTTGTTCATGCCCCGATCACCCCGGACGTGGCCACACTGACGCGTACTTCGGGCATGGGAGCGGGAGCCATCTCCCGCAGTTCGTCCAGCACCGACGCCAGCACGGCGTTTTCGCTGACCGGCACCCCGGACGTGGGACGCACGCTGACGGTTACCTGCCGCTGCGAAACCACCACCATCACCTGTTCCGGGGTGACGTTCGCGGCCAGCCGGGCCCGGCGGGCCAGCGCGGAGGCGATCACTTCGTCGTCAACCACCACTCCGGCGCGGGGATCGGAGAGCAGGTGCCTGGCCCGCCGCCCGGGCAGCACCGCATTGAGGAAGAAGAACAGCCCCACCATGGCCGTGACGGCTCCGATGACGCCGAGCAGCAGGGGTGGTATGCCCTGCGGGAGGGCGATGATGCGCTCCGCCGCAGTCTCCGGATCGATGAGCCACGGAGGCTGCCCGATGGCACGCACCGCGGCTTCGAGGAGACCGTAACCGCACAGGAGCACCACCAGGACCGCGGCGATGCCGGACACTCCGGCCCGGGAAGAGCGCATTTCGCGGTCCAGGAACCGCCGCATCCCGGCACCGCGGGAATCTGCTGCAGGGCCAGCGGAGGCGGTATCCGCGCCGTGACCCGCGGTGTGGCTGCCCTTTGGGCGGACGTCCGTCGGGTCGTTCACTGGACCCTTCCCCCTTCGCTGATGGCGGCGCCGCTGATCCGGATGTCGACCCGGCTCAACTGCGCCCCGCTAAGTTCCGCAACGCGGTGCAGGATCACGGCTTTGGCCGCAACGGCGCGCTCCCAGATGGATCCGCCGAACCCGGCGACGCGGCCGGGATCGCGCAGGACCGTTGTTAGTGGCGGGATCCTGATGGGCAGGACAAGCGACAAGGCCAGCAGGCCGTCGTCGTCGGACCAGTCAGCACGGACGTCGTGCGCCGGGACCCCCAGGGCCTCAGCGGCAGCGGCCCTGGCAAGGCTGGTGAGCGCCTGCGTACTGATGCGGTTGTGTCCGGCCATCACGGAGCCACCGGCCACGGTTCCGGCCGCGCTGCTCATGAGGACGAGCGCCGGCCAGTAATGGCATCGAACACGCTGCGCAGGTCAAGTTTCCCTTCCGCGGCCCGGCCAAGAAGGGCACCGATCCCCATGAACAGCAGCGAAACCAGGAAGCCCCAGACGCCGAACTGGAACGACATAAAGGCCACGAAGGCGCCCACTGCAATTCCCACCACGGTCAGGTTCACTGGATGGCCTCCCTTTCAGTCCGGGCTTCCACGGGCAGGCCGGGCTTTGCCGGACCTGCTACGTAGACGTCGTTGATCTCCACGTTGACCTCGATGACCTGCAGGCCCACGAGCTCTTCCACTGCGGTATAGACGGCGGCGCGGACCTGGTCCGCGAGGGAGTGCAGCGGCGTCCCGTAGACGGCAACGAGGTTGATGTCCACTGCCACCTGCGTCTCGCCGACTTCCGCGTGGACTCCGGCTGCGTGGTCCGAGCTGCCCACGGCGTCCCGGATGGCTCCGAGGGCACGGGACGGTCCGGTGCCAAGCGAATAGACACCCGGCACGGCGCGGGCGGCGATGCCGGCTACCTTGGCAACTGCCGTTTCGGAAATGACGGTACGTCCGGTGCCGGCCGTCAGGGCACTGCCTGGTTCAGCGTGGGCCCCCGGCGCGGGATGTGGATTCTGGTATTCCATCAGGCACTCCCCTTCTCTTGAACACCACCCTATCCCTTGACCGCGGGAAGCGGCTGAACGCCAGTGGAAATTGCTCAGCCGAAATCCGCTACTTGCATTTGGCGGCGAGCCAGGCCGTAACCGGGGTCATGGCGGCGTCGAACTTTCCGCTCGAATACACCGTCTGGTCGCTCAGCCCGGCGACGGCAACATCGTTAAGGTTGGCAAAATCGGCTTTGAGCTCGTCCGGAACCCGTTCGGCGGTTTCGCTGAGCTCAGCCTTGAGCTGCTCCAGTTCCGCCGTTTTGCCCTGGGCGGCCGAGAGCGGGAACAGCGAGGCGCCGGTGGCCTGCTGGGAGATGGTGGTGCACGCCTCCGCTGCGGAAGGGAAGTCCCCGTACGGCCCGGAACTCTTGCTGGGTGTCGCCGCTGCCGTGGCGGTTGCGGGAGCGGACGACGACGGCGCGCTGCCGGCTTCGGGCGCGGAGCATGCGGTGAGTGCCAGTGCGGCAAAGAGGGCGGCTGCGGTCAGAGGGCGTGCAAGGTTTTTCAAGAGTCACTTTTCTGGTTGAGATTGCGCCGCCCGCTCCGTTCCGGCAGCTGGCGGCATTGGCGTTCTGTCCCCGGCGTGCGAGTCTAGCCCGGATGACGTGCGGGATTCCACGCGGGACCGCGGACGTCCGTATATAAGAGGTACAAAAACGGACAGGGGCGTCCGGATAATTCCGGACGCCCCTGCTGCTGCGGGTGTGAAGCTACGCGGCGGTGTTACTTGTAGAGACCTTCGCCGCCAACCTTGAGGTTGGTGGGCAGGTAGCCGAACGGGCCGAGGCCGTTCTTGCCAAAGCTGCGGTCCACCTGGGACACGCCGTCACGGAAGTTGATCTTCACGGTGGGCGAGAGTGAGCCGCCGCGGACGCCGTTCACGTTGTCGATGAAGGACTGCACCAGGCCGCCCGGCTGCACGTAGTGCGAGTAGGCCTGGAACTGGCGGCCGTTCTGGTTCGGGGTGGGAGCCTCCGGGGACTCGGACGGAAGGTTGAGGTCCGTCGGTGAGCCCAGGGCCAGGCCGCTGTTGTTCATCGGCTGGTAGTCGGAACGGACGCCGTCGCCAACGAAGCCGTAGACACCGTCCGGTCCGCGCATGCCGGCTGCGTAGGTGAACTGGTGGCTGATGGTGAACAGGTAGTACTTGTTCTTGCCGCCTTCGTTCTGGATGAAGATCTGCGGACGCTCAGTCTGGTCGTTGACGCAGTTGGCGGAGAGGACCGGCGGCAGGAAGGACCACTTGGTCAGGTCCTTGTTGTCCGCCACGGCCAGCCCGACGTTGGCGGTCTGGTAGTAGGCGCCGCTGCTGTTGACCTCGTTGAGATTCTCGGCGTTGGGGTCGCCGGGCTTGTAGCCCAGGTCCTCGGGCTTGCACTCGTATTCGCCGCGCTTGCCGCCGGTGTTGCCTTCGAAGACCATGAAGGTCTTGCCCGGGTGGGCCGGGTCCGCGAAGGTGTAGGGGTCGCGGAAGGCGAAGCCCGGGTTCTGTGCCTTGTTCTGGTACATCTTGCCGTCCGGCTCAAGCAGCTTGGTGTGCTGGAAGCCGTCGAACGTGACGCCGTTCTTGTCGGCGTGGATGTTGCCCAGCGCCTTGGCGATGGCTGCGTCCGGCGCGATGCCGCCGCCGCCGGCGTTCCGCTCGGCCACGTCGTAGAACGTGGTGGCCGTGTAGAACACGTTGACGTGGTTGCCCTGCATCAGGCGGGTGGAGCCGGACCATTCGGTGTTGCCGATGGACGTGTTGTCCAGGAACAGGTGTCCGCCGTAGTTCCACTTGTCCTTGGCCGGGTCGGCGTTGGTCTTGCGGAAGAAGTAACCGATCCGGGCGTTCCAGTGGCGCTGGTCGAAACCGTAGCCGGCGTGCCGGTCGGCGACCAGGGAGAAGATGACGTCGTAGCCCTTGTAGCTGATCTGGTTGGCGTTCTCGTCAGTCAGGGACCAGGTGTCCCAGACCCAGACGTCGTCATTCATGGCGGGGAAATCCTCGGGGATTTCCGGCATGGTGACGTCGGGGCTCATGGAGTTCTGGCCGGGCGTCACTGTGGAATCGCTCTGCGCCATGATCTGCTTGGCGTCGGCGCGGGTCCATTTGGAGGTGAAGTCCGCCGCCGGGTCGTAGGCCTTCTGGCTGTGATCGGTGGGCAGCGGGAAGCCGGGGGTGGGGGCAGGCATCTGCTCAGCGGCGGGCGGGTCCGCGGGTTCGTTGGCCTGTGCCGACGGAACCGCAAGGAAGGCAGAGGCCGCCACGGCCGCTGCCAGTGCTGCGGCGGCGGGGCGCCACCGCAGCATCCGGGGTGTGTTGGGGTGCTTGTGCATTTTTTGCTCTTCTCGCGGAGTAAGACCATTCGTGGAAGACGGGCATATGCCCTTTTTCCCGAAACTCCGGCGTTTCCCGATGACACGGCAGGCGTCACCGAGGACGCCTTTGTGTCGAGGGGTTCGGGGCTTGGGTAGGGCCCCGGGAGGCGACCCGAAAGATGATCTCTTCCGGCGCCGGTTTCCACGCTAGGCGGGCCGCGGCCTCTTATCAAACCATGTTTCGGGCCGCCAAAAACCGAGGTTCGCTCCATTTGTGCAAGCGCTTACATTGCCCATTGCGCGCGCGTGCCACAGGAGATTTTCCACGTCAAATGTTGCATCTTAAATCAGATTTAGTGTGAAATATCACCCTCCGGCCACCACCGGTTCACCTTCCTCCACGGCTTGGAGCACGCTTATCCGGAGCCTGTCACCAGCACATCCTGATACGCTGCCCGGCCGTCGAACACGTTCAGCCCCACCCTTCCGGAGGCCAGCGAAGCGTCATCGACGGCCAGGATTTCGGCGCCGTCGAGCGTCACGGTCAGCCGCTCCCCCGCGGCCCGGGCCTCCAGGCTGTAGCTGACGCCGTGGTTCAGCAGCAGCGGGACACTGGCCAGGACGCTGCTGGCGGGATTGAAGACGCCGTCCTGGAGCTTGAAGATCCGCGCCAGCCGCAGGTTCGGGTCCACGTTGACGTAATACGCCGTGGAGCCGTCGGCCGAGGCACGCAGGAGCACCGAACCTGCGCCGCCGTAACCGCGACCGGGCACCTGGTCGCTGTTACGCATGGCCCCGGCGTAGGGCACACCGCCGAAACGCACGGTCGCCGCCACCCGGACGTCCGAGTAGGTGGCCTCGCTCATGGCGGTGGAGTCCTTGTCGAACATGCCGGCCAGCCCCGCTCCCGTGCTTTCCCAACGGCCGCCCGGAACCACCGAGTAGGAGCCGAGGTTGTGCCTCGCGGTGCCGGTTGCTGCGGAAAGGACGGACGACGGCGGAGCTCCGGTGAGGCGCGAGGTGTCCGCGAGCTGGTGGACTTTCGCGGAGACCAGCCTGGCGTTGCCGCCGCTTGTGCTGAAGGACAGCCCCGTGGAGGCCGGGTCTGGGAAGACCAGGGAGGTTATGGCTGCCGTGCCGTCTCCGCCGAAGACTTCAACCGAGGATGAATCCACCAGCGCCCTCAGCTTCACGCGGCGCTCTGTGCCGCCCCCGGAAGCTGTCACGGTTTCGGAACTCCACGCCGTGCTGGAGTTGTCCGCCGCCGCACCCGCGAAATATCGGGTGAAGTCCGCCCTGCCGGACTGTCCGCGGTCCAGCGTCATGGTGCCGGCTCCCGTCCCAGCGCCGGTGGCATAGCGGAGCAGCGTTTCCTGGACGGTGCCGCCTGCCGGGCCTTTCCGGAGCCCGAAAGTGAAAGCCGAGGCACCGCCGGAGGAGGGGATCGCCACTTCGGCTTCCAGTTCGAAGGACCGGCCGGAGGCGGCCGCCAGCGGGTTGGCTGATGTTGGTGTGACGGTGACCTCGGACGCCTGCCACGTTGACGTCCGCAGGCCGGCCAGTTCGGCCACCGGTTCCTGTCCAAGCCGGAGTCCGGCGCCGGGAACATCCTTCAGGCTGAGCTGCCGCGGGACGCTCAGCTGCCCGTTCCACCGGCCGGTGGGCGGGCTGAAGGCATAGTCCCAGTTGCTCATCCAGCCGAGCATGATGCGCCGGCCGTCCGGGACACCGAAGAAGCTCATGGCCGCGTAGTAGTCGCGGCCGGAATCGGCCTGCAGGACCTGCTCCGGACCGGTGTCCGCGGTGAATGCGGCCCCGTTCCACGTCCCGGTGACGTATTGCGCGGCGGAGCCGTTGGTTGGCCTGACGGCACCCGTGCTCCACCACAGCACCCAGCGTCTGACGCCGGGCTGTCCTTCCACCGGCAGTTCAAAGAAGTCCGGACATTCCCAGACCCCGCCGCGGACCCAGTCGCCGTAGCCGAACGCGCTGGTGAACGTCCAGTGGACCAGGTCCGTGGACGTGTGGAAGCGCAGGTGGTCGCCGCCGGCCACCACCATGATCCACTTGCCGCTCGCGGCGTCCCAGGTGACCTTGGGGTCCCGGAAGTCCCAGCCACCATCCGGACCACCGGGGTTTTCCACGACGGGCGCGGCCTGCACCAGCGCCCAGGTGCGGCCGTGGTCCTTGCTGTACACGGCGCGCACGGACTGGTTTCCGTTGGCGGCGTCGTGGTTGAAGCTCGTGTAGAACGCCACGAGCCCCTGGCCGCCGTCGAACAGCCCGCTGGCATTGGTGGCGTCCACCACGGCGGAACCGGACCAGGACTCGCCGGCCGCCAGGTGCGGCAACGCGATGGGCAGCTGTGTCCAGTGCAGCAGGTCGGTGCTGACGGCGTGCGCCCAGCGGCCGCGGTCCTGGTGGAAGAGGTGGTATTCGCCGTCCAGATAGACCAGTCCGTTGGGGTCGGAGCTGTTGCCGGAATTCTGGCTGTAGTGGTATCCGGGCTGGTAGACGCCGTTCATGTAGCTGGCGACATCGTCTGCCCGGACATTCTGGAAGTAGGCTCCGCCGCCGCTGACGCGCAGCCCGAAGCCGCTGCCCGCTCCCGTTCCGGCGGGCCCGGAGACGGCCTGGACGCCATTGATCAGGGCTGTTGCCTGGGCGCCCCGGACCGTGAGCTGGACGCGGTTGAGCTGGCCCGCGGCAAAGCTGTCCGGCGGAACGGACCCGCTGGCCAGGACGGTTCCGGTGCTGCGGTCTTTCAGGAGCACCGTACCTGCGCCGGGGTCCACCCGGAGTTCGGTGCCGCCGGTGCCGTCGGCTGCGCTCCGGACCACGACGGCGGCCGTTGCCGGTGCGGCGACGTCGAGGTCGAGGGACGCGACGACGTCGGACGCTGCCGCCGGAACGGAGCGTGCGGCTTCCGTACCGGCAGGCAGGCCGTCCGTCGCGCCGCGGATGCCGCGGGCATCCGGCTCCCAACTGCCCGAAGAGGTCCGCCAGCCCTGCAGGGACGTGTCGAGACCCTTGAGGGCCATCCCCTGGAACACGGTGGCGCCGTTGAAGGCGAGCAGACCAACGTGGCCGGAGCCGTGCGCGGTGTCAGTAGCGGTGATCACCGGGGCATAGCCGTTCGGGTCCAACAGGTCCGTCTGCCAGCGCACGGCGAGCTGCCCGCCGTCGGCCGTCACCCGCAGCCGGTACACCGCGTTGACCGTGACGCCCGTGGCGTAGGTGCCCAGGGTGGCGTTGTCCTCGATCCGGTACAGCCGCAGCCGGCCCGCGTTGGCGTCCACTTCTGCCGCGTAACCGGCAGTTCCGGCAGCGTTGGTGCGGAACAGGACGGCACCCACGGCATGGGCCGACGTCACCTGGATGTCGGCGGTGAAGTCCGTGACCTGCGGGGACTGGCCGGTGGCGACGGCCCTGATGTTGGCGCCGCCGGGAGCAGCACCCCGGAAACCGGTGGCGGTGGCAGTCCAGTCGGAAGCGTCGGCCAGCCAGCCGCTGACGTTGGCGTCGATGGTGCGGACCCGGGGCTGGCTGAAGTTCACTGCGCCGTTGTAGGCGTGGAGCCCCACATGGCCGTCCTGGTACCGCTGGTCCGAGGTGTCGATGCGGGCCACGCCGTCCACTGCCACGTAGATCCGCGGTCCGTCCACGTGGACGTCCACAGAGTAGCTCCGCCCGGTATCCAGCGGGACTGCCGCGGACGGCGCCACATCCTCGCCGGTGGCCAGATCGAAGAGCCGGACCCGGTCAAGGTTCGGATCGATGGTGGCCGCGTAGCCGCTGCTGGCATCGGCCGCGCCGCGGAACACCAGCGCTCCCACGGCGTGGGGGCTGCCCGGGTCCACGGACACGTCGGCCGTATACCTCGCGGTCCCGCTGATGCGCTGCTCACTGATGGCAGCGGCGTTCTGGTCCGGCGGGACGACGGCGGACTGGCCGCCGCCGGACGTCCGGGTCCAGCTTCCGCTGACGGGCACCACATCGGGCATGGGGCTGGTGCTGCTGCCCAGCGTGATGGGCCCGGTTCCCGGAACAGCACGGGCGGGCGGGGCCATCATGGCCGGGGCCAGAACGGAACCCGCAGCCAGGGTGCCAAGGCCGAGCGCGGCCACGGTAAAACCTGCAACTAACCTTTTGGACATTCAGATCGCCTTTGATCTTGGAAAATGCTCAGGATGGACTGATTTAGGCGGGCCCCTGCCGGGGTGGGCCCGCCTCGGTGGGGCGGGCCCCCGGTGGGGTGGCGTGGCAGTGCTAGGGGAACAGCGGGCGCGGGCCGCCGAAGACTCCCTCCATGCGCCAGGCGTCCAGCTGCTGCAGCCGGACCGTTCCAGCCGCCGACAACCGGACGGCCTCCCCGCCGAGGGTTGGATACGCCCGGGCCGTCAGCGGCTTCCCGTTGGCGAAGATCTCCAGCGCCGAGCGGTCCGCCAGGACACGCAGGCGCAGCTTGCCGCCGGGCAAATGCACCGGACCGGATTTCTCCTCGGCATCCACGGTCCGGTCCAGGCTGCTGTGCTCGCGGTCCAGGAGCACATAGGACTGCGGGACGCCGCCGCTGCCGACGTCGTATCCGACCTCGATGACTGTCTCCTCGGCCCCGGTAGCCAGTATCCCCAGCCGGAAGACGCTCCCAGGCTCCATTTCGAGGTCCAGTTCGAGGTCCAGCTGGTTTCCCGAAACCCCGGCGAGCACCTCGCCCGCGCCAACGGTGCGGGGACCGATCCGGACATGGTCACGCCGCAGCGACTCCACCTCCGGCACAGGAGCGAAGGACAGTTCCCCGTCCGGGTCGAGGGTGGCCACCCGGGGCAGGCTCATCACGCCCGACCAGCCGGCCTCCACCATGGCGGCCTCCGTCCGGCCCTCCTGCAGCCAACCGAACATGACCCGGCGGCCGGATCCGTCCGCAAAGGACTGCGGGGCATAGAAGTAGCGTCCGCCGTAGTCGAGCCGGTGGAGTTCCCGGGGCGTGTACGAATCCCCGGCGTAGCGGCCCGTCCAGTAGAGCGGGTGGCGGGTGTGGCCGTCGTCCCAGGCTGAGAAGACGAACACGTCGGTGCCGGGTGTCCGGTCACCCACAGCGCCGGCCCCCAAGGTCCCCCCGCCCGCGCGGAACAGGTCCACGCATTCCCACATGGTGCCCTGCCAGTCCGTGGCTGCCTGGTCGCCGGCGGCATCGCCGATGAACAGCGGGCCGATGTACTCCCAGCGGCGGAGGTCGGCGGACTCATACAGGAAGGCCGTGCCCCCGCGGCCGCGGATTCCGGATCCCACGAGCTGGCGCCAGACTGTGCCCTCCCGCCAGACGCAGTGGTCACGGTAGGCGGTGATGTCCACACCGGCCGGTGGCGCCGGAATCACCGGGTTTTCGGGTGCTTTGGTCCAGGTCAGGAGGTCCGGCGAACCGACCGCCACGCAGGGCAGTTCGCGCTCCCCGAGCCTGCCGGAGTACACCAGGGTGGGCGTGCCCCCGTCGTTCACCAGCACACCGGACCAGCAGCCGTCGGCGTCCGGCCCGCCGGAAGGCTCCAACGCCACGGGCCGGTCGGTCCAGTTGACCAGGTCCGTGCTGGTGGCATGGCCCCACAGGATGCGGTGGTGGAAGGCGCCCTCCGGGTTGTACTGGTAGAAGAGGTGGTAGGTTCCGTTCCACTGGCTCACCCCGTTGGGATCGTTGAGCCAGCCTGCGGGCGAGACGAAGTGGAAGCGCGGGCGGTGCGGGTCTGCCTCGGCCCGTGCCACGAGCTCATCCCGTGGCACGGTGGCCAGGGGGTGGGTCAGTTCGGTCATGCGGAAGCCTTGTTTTCTGTGCGGGATTCGTCGGTTGGCGACGCGTCCGGGGATTCGAGGGGCTCGGCGGACAGGGCATGGCTCGCTGCCGTGGCCGGAGGCCGGTAAAGGTGGCAGCGGACCCAGTGCTCGTTGGCGGGATCGCCGACGCGGTGCCGGACAGGTTCGGTGGCGGAACAGCGCTGCTCCGCGTCGCCGTCGAACGCGCACGACGCCGACTCCATCACGGCGGCGCGCAGCGCCGCACGCTCGTGCGGGTCATAGGATCCGGTGCGGGCGGGGTCCGGCACGGCCGAGACCAGCAGCCGGGTGTACGGGTGGGCCGGGTTGGCCAGCAGGTCAATCGACTCGCCTTCCTCCACGAGTTCCCCGGCGAACATCACGGCGATCCGGTCCGCCAGGTAGCGCGCGGAGGCGAGGTCGTGGGTGATGTAGAGCATCGAGATGCCCTGCTTGTCACGCAGCTGGCGCATCAGGTTCAGGATGCCGATCCGCACCGAGACGTCCAGCATGGAGGTGGGTTCATCCGCGAGGATCACTTCGGGTTCAACGGCGAGCGCCCGGGCGATGGCCACGCGCTGCCGCTGCCCGCCGGAGAGTTCGTGCGGGTAGGAGTTGAGCATGTCCGGGGTGAGTCCCACCGTCGTCATCAGCTCATCCAGGCGGCCGCGCAGCTGCTCCGGTGTCCCGGCCTTTCCGTGCAGGGTCAGCGAGCGGGTGAGGAAGTGTTCGATCCGGTGGACCGGGTTGAGCGAGCCGAACGGATCCTGGAACACCATCTGCAGCCGGGACCGGTATTCCCTGGATGCCTGGAACCGGTCGCGTTTGAGGACGTCCGTTCCGTCGATCAGGATCTGGCCGGCGGTGGGCTTCTCCAGCCGCGCGATGCAGCGGGCCAGGGTGCTCTTGCCTGAGCCGGACTCCCCCACGAGCGCCACGATCTCGCCTTTCCTGATGGCGAGGTCCACGCCGCCGAGCGCCCGGACCGAGGCCCGGGAAAACAGGCCGCCGCTGTGGAAGTCCTTGACCAGGCCTTTCACTTCGAGGGCGGGAGCTCCGGCCGGGGTGAGGTCCGGCGCCTTGGCTGCCGGGGCCGGCCGTGCTGAAACCGGGGTGCTCATGGCTGTGCTCCTTGGAGGACGGGAAGGGGCGAAACGAAGTGTCCGGGCGAGACTTCCCGGAGGTCGGCGATGTTGCTGAACTTCACGCCGTCGGCCAGGCCCGTCAGGGGAACACGCGGTCCGGTGAGCGGAGGGAAAGCCCCCATGAGTGCCTGCGTGTAGGGGTGGAGCGGGGCGGCGTGGATGTCCTTGGCTTTGGCAGTCTCCACGATCCGGCCGCCGTACATCACGGCCATCCGGTGCGAGAGCTCCACCATGAGGGACATGTCGTGCGTGATGAACAGGACGGAGAAGCCCAGTTCGCGCTGCAGCTCCTTGATCTGGGCCATGATCTCCTGCTGCACCACCACGTCCAGCGCGGTGGTGGGCTCGTCCAGGATCAGCAGCGAGGGCTTGAGCGCGACGGCCATCGCAATCACGGCCCGTTGCCGCATGCCGCCCGAGAGCTGGTGCGGGTAGGAGTTCAGCCGGGCGGGGTCAATCCGGACGAGTTCCAGCAGGCCGGCTGCCCGCCGCAGCGACTCCTTCCGGGTGTAGCCGGCATGGGTGGTGTAGATATCCACGATCTGGTCGCCGATGGTCATCACCGGGTTCAGCGAATTCATGGCGGACTGGAACACCATGGCCACGTCCTGCCAGCGGAAGCGGCGCAGCTCTTCCTGCCCCATGGCCAGGACGTCCTTTCCACCGAAGCGGATGCTGCCGCCGGCGATCTCCGCCGGGTCGCGCAGGAGCCGCATGATGGCGTTGGCGATGGTGGATTTTCCGCAGCCGGATTCCCCGGCCAGGCCGAAGATCTCACCGGTGCCGATGCTGAACGAAACGCGGTCGACGGCGGTAGTGGAGCGGGTGTCGCCGCGGTACTTCACGGTGAGGTCCCTGATTTCCAGGACCGGTTCGTGGGAACCGAAGGAGGTCTGGGAGACGGTCATGCCGATGCTCGCTTTCCGGGTTTTGCAGGCGTGGGCCTGCGGATCTTCCTGAGCTGTATTTTCCTCAGTCGAGGGTTGGTGACCTCGTCCACCGCGTAGTTGATCAGCGACAGCGAGAACGCCACCAGCGCGATGCACAGGCCGGAGGGCACGAACACCCACCAGCTGCCGGTGAGCAGGGCGCCCTCGTTGCCGGCCCAGTAGAGGTTGTTGCCCCAGGAGACCGTGCTGACGTCGCCGAGGCCCAGGAACTCGAGACCGGCCTGGGCGCCGATGCCGTAGATGATGCAGGCCAGGAGCGTGCCCATCACGATGGAGGCCATGTTGGGCAGGATTTCGCGGAACATGATCCGCAGGGGCCGTTCACCGGTGACCACGGCCGCGGCCACGAAATCCTTGGACCGGATGGACAGTGCCTGGGAGCGCAGCACCCGCGCCGAGCCGGCCCAGCCGGTGACCACGAGGACCAGGATCACGGTGCCGAGCCCCGGCGGCAGGAACGCGGCCAGGATCACCAGCAGCGGCAGCCCGGGCAGGAGCAGGAACACGTTGGTGGTGAGGGACAGGGCCTCGTCGATGAACTTGCCGAAGTAGGCCGCGGCCAGGCCCACCAGGATGCCGATGAACGTCGAGGCGAAGCCTACGGTCAGGCCCACGAACAGGGAGCTGCGTGCACCGTGGATGGTAAGGGCCAGGACGTCCTGGCCCTTGGCGGTGGTGCCCAGCCAGAACTCGGCATCGGGCTCCTGGGACGCCATGCCGGTGATTTTGGAGGGATTGTCCGGGTAGAGGACGGGGGCCAGGAGCGCGAGGGCGATGAAAATGAACAGGATCGCCGCGCCCGTCATGGCCTTCTTGTTGGTCAGCAGGCCGTGCAGCAGGCTGCGGTTGGGCCTGCGGACGGAGGCTCCGGGCGGGAGTCCGGCGCCGCCGTCGGGCGTTCCTGCCGTGTTCCCGGCGGGGGTCTCCCCCGACACGGTGGAGGCGGTGGTTGCGATGGAAGAGGTCATGGTCCGTCCTTCCTAGTTGGCGCGCACGCGCGGGTCGAGGCGGACGTAAAGGATGTCCACGAGGAAGTTGGCCAGCAGCACGGCGGCCGTGATGGTCAGGAAGAGCCCCTGCATCAGCGGGTAGTCGAGGCCCTGCACGGCGTTGAGCAGCTGGTAGCCCACGCCGGGGTAGGCGAACACCACCTCGGTCAGCAGCGCACCGCCCACCACGAAGCCCAGGCTCATGCCGAAGCTGGTGACGGACGGCAGCATGGCGTTGCGGGCGGCGTAGCGGAACATAATCCGGCCGGGGCGCAGGCCCTTCGCCTCGGCCATGGTGATGTAGTCCTCGGCGTTGGTGGCGATCATGGTGTTGCGCATGCCCAGCATCCAGCCGCCCACCGAAACCAGCACGATGGTGAGGGCCGGCAGCACGAGGTGCATGCCGACGTCGGACATGAACTCCCAGCTGAAGCTGGGCTCAATGGTGTCGCTGAACGCGTGGCGGATGGGGAACCAGCCCAGCGTGACGCCGAACAGGTAGAGGGCACCCATAGCGAGCCAGAAGTACGGGAAGGACCCGATGAAGATCAGGAAGGGTGGCAGTGCCGAGTCGATGGCTCCGCCGCGCCGCCAGGCGGCCAGGATGCCGAGCAGGTTGCCCACGACGGCGGCAATCACCAGCGCGGTCCCGCCCAGCAGGAGCGTCCAGCCCACCTGCGAGGCGATGACTTCGGTGACCGGGGTGGGGAAGCGGGAGATGGAAACGCCCATCTGTCCGGTGACCATGTTGTGCAGGTAGCCGACGTACTGCTCCCAGATGGGCCGGTCGTCGACGCCGAGCAGCTTGCGCAGGGCCTCGATCTGTTCGGGCTGCATGCGGTCCTGGGTGCGGGCGAACATGCGGGATACGGGGTCCCCCGGCATAAAGCGCGGGAGGAGGAAATTCAAAGTGATGGACACCCAGAAGGCGATCAGGTAGAAACCCAGGCGGCGCAGGATAAAGCGCACGGTTTCCCTCCATTCGGGAATTGCGGAAGTGGGGCGGCGCGCCCGGTGCCGTGGCTTGGTGCCGGGCACGCCGATGCTGCTGGTGGGGCGGGGCCTGAGGGCCCTGGCCATACTTGGCCGGCTCCCTGGCCGACGCGGAGCGAGGTCAGGGAGCCGGTGGGGCCTTACTTGGCAGGTTCCAGTGAGGTCAGGACCAGCACCGTGGTGGGTGCCCGGACCGAGAGGGTGGCGTACGGGTTTTCTTCCGTGGGCCAGCCGGTGAAGCGCGTGTTGTTGTAGGCGCCCCACTCCGGACCGGCGAACAGCGGGATGGCGGGGGCAACGGCGCTGTACTCCTCCTGGAGCTTGTCCGCAATCTCGTGCTGCTTGTCCTGGTCGGCGGCGGCCGCGAATTCGGTCAGGAGGGCGTCGGCCTTGGCGTCGCCGAAGCGGTGGTAGTTCTTGAACGTCTTCTCCCCCACCGGCTTGACCGTGGCGGTGCCCATCATGCCCGCGAAGTACTTGTACGGGCTGGGATCGTTGGCGCTCCAGACGATGCCGGAATCGAAGTCACCGGTCTCATAGCCTGCAACCACGGCTGCCCAGTCCGGGGAATCAACCTTGGCCGTGACGCCCACCTCGGCGAGGTTCTGTGCGATCACGTTGGCCACGGAGAGCCAGTCGGAGGACGCGGCGCCCACGGAGATCTTGAACTCGAAGGGCTTGCCGTCCTTCAGCGTGCGCTTGCCGTCCGCGCCCTTGGCGTAGCCGGCCTTGTCCAGGAGCTTGTTGGCTTCGTCAACGTTGAGCTTCGTCCAGTCGCAGTCGTCCTGGACGTCCTTGTTCTTCCAGGTTTCGTAGTTTCCGGACAGTCCGGTGCAGTCCGCCGGCTGGGTGTAGCCGCTCATGCCGATCTTGGTGACCTGCTCACGGTCCACGGCCATGGAGAGGGCCTTGCGAACGTCCGTGTCGTTGAACGGGGCCTTGGTGGTGTTGAGCTGCCAGTTGATCATTGAACCCGTGGGCGGGAACCAGTACTTGCGGTGGTCCGGGTCCTTGGAAATGAAGGTCTTCTCGATGTTGGGCATGTACTGCGGGGCCCAGTCCACGTCGCCGTTCGCGGCGGCGAGGTTGGCGCCGTCGTTCCCGGCGAAGGCGAGCATCTTAATGCCGGCGATCTTCTGCTTTTCCGGCTGCCAGTAGTTGGGGTTCTTCTTGAGCACAAACGACTGGGCCTGGAAGGTGTCCACTTCGGTGTACGGGCCGGTGCCCACGGGCTTTTCGTTGGCGTCCTTCTCGGGGTCCGCAATCTTGGACCAGACGTGGTCCGGCAGGATGCTCAGCTGGCCGAGGTCGAACAGCGCCGGGGACCAGGCGGTCTTGAAGCTGAACTTGACCTGGTTGGTGCCTTCGGCCGTGACCGTGTCCAGGTAGTCGTAACCGCCCTTGATCTTCTTCTGCAGCGCGAACGTGGTGACCACGTCGGCCGGGACCAGGGGCTGGCCGTCGGACCACTTCACGCCGTCGCGGAGGGTGAAGATGATGGACTTGCCGTCCTCGGCTGCCTTCCATTCGCTGGCCAGCCACGGGGTGGTTTCACCCTTGGCCGGGTTGTAGACCAGCAGAGATTCGTAGATGGCCTGTTGGGTCATGGGGGCCACGGTGGGGGCGAACGGGTTGAAGTTCCGGACGAACGTGCCCATGTCCTCGCGGGGAATGGTCAGGAGCGCGCTTTGGGCCGAGGCGTCAGCCTTCGCGGAGCCGGAGTTGCCCGCATTGGCGGAGCACCCGGTGAGCACCAGGGCACCCATGGCCAGGCCGGCCGCCGCAATGCGGGCAGACCTCAGGAATCGTGCTTGTGTCATGATGGATATCTCTTTCCTCGTCTTCGCTGTCGAAGGTGAAGGTGTGGTTGGGGTTGCTGTTCAGTAGTTGATTTGCCGTCAGACTGAATAGCGTTCTAGCAGCGGACAGTCGACCATTTGCTGATGTGCAGTGATCGGCTGTCCTGCTGTAAGGCTTGCGAGTGTCTGGACACCCAGCGCACCCATCTCCTCGAAGGGCAACGCAACCGTGGTCAGTTTCGGCCTGAGGTAGGCCGCAATGAGTTCCTGGTTGTCGAAGCCGATCACGGCGATGTCTTGGGGGATGGCGAGCCCGCGCTCCTTGATGGCGTCGTAGGCGCCCATGGCCATCCGGTCGTTGAGGCAGAACAGCGCGGTTGGCCTGCCTGCCCCGGCGGGATATTTGTCAAGAATTTGGCAGGCTGCCTCGTAGCCGCCGTCCGCCGTCGCGTATCCCGGGACTACAAGATCAGGATCGAGTTCCAGCCCTGCCCCGGCGAGTGCTTCGCGGCAACCGTCCAAGCGCCCGACGGCGGCGGGGATGTTCGGATCCAGGTTGATGACACCGATCCTGGAGTGGCCTGCCTGGAGCAAACGCTCGACGGCGACGCGGCCACCGGCACGCTCGTCCGGGACAATCGAGGGCAGCTTCCCGTCCGCGTCGAAGCAGTTGATGAGGACTGTGGGCACCTCGTTGGCGCTTTTCGGAACATGCACGGCCCGGTGGAAGGTGGCCGCATACAGAAGTCCTTCCACCCTCTGCTCCAGCAGCATTTCAAATGCTGCATCCTCCATGCCCTGGTTGGGTCCTACGGCATCCGCCTGGTCTGAAGGGGCGATGAGCAGGAACCGGCGGGAGAGCCAGGCTTGGTCCTGCGCGCCCTTGATGATGTCGACGGCGAACGGTGCCGTGACGATCTCTGTGACGATGCCGTACCAGTCGCTCCGTTGGGAAGCCAGCGCCCTGGCGCCGGCATTGGGCCGGTAACCGAGCCTGTGGACCGCTTCGAGGATGCGCTGCTTGGTGTCTTGCGAAATGCTGGCGTTTTCCCGGTTGCTGAGGACGAACGACACGGCGGTGCGGGACACTCCGGCGGCTTTGGCAACGTCCGCCATGGTGGCGCCGCGGTTGCCGGGGGCCGACGGAGTCGCCTCCGCCGCAGTGGGTGTGCTGTTCGCCATTGAATGCTCCGGGTATCTTGCCAACACTGGCCGCCGTGGCCAGTTGAATCTTCTTTAGTAACGCGCGTTACTTCGAGCGTGTGATTTAGGTTACGCGCGTTACTAGGATCCTGTCAACGACTAATTTTCGAAGGCGGTTCTGCGGCTTCCCATAAGGATTCCGGGGCCCCGCATCTACGCGATACAGCGCAGTGCCGGGCGGAAGGGGCGCCGAGCCGACGCGGGCGGTCGGGCGGTCGGGCGGTCGGGCGGTCGAGGCTGGCTTGGCCGCAAAGTCCCCTCAAAACGGTCCACTCCCCCGCAGACGGCTGGGGGAAAAGACCAGCTGAGGCGGAATACTGCTCGGCACCTCGCGTGGCCCTGCTGCGCCTCAGAGGCAGGGCGGCTGGTTAAAGAAGAAAAGCACCAGTTCCGAAGAACTGGTGCTTCCCAGTGGTGGCTCCGACCGGCGTCGATCCGGTGACCTTTCGATTTTCAGTCGAACGCTCTACCAACTGAGCTACAGAGCCTAGGTGACGTGTCACCTTGACGGCCGGAATTTCTTCTGGCAATCAGAGCGACCCTGACGGGACTTGAACCCGCGACCTCCGCCGTGACAGGGCGGCGCGCTAACCAACTGCGCTACAGGGCCTTGCTTGTTTACTGCTTGTACTGCGCGTTTCTTGCTTCCTGCAGTATCGCTACTGCAATTTTTCAAGGCCTTTAGCCTACCAGACTTTTCGGTCCGGTTTGACCACTTCCTTGCGTACCCCCAACGGGATTCGAACCCGTGCCGCCGCCGTGAAAGGGCGGTGTCCTAGGCCGCTAGACGATGGGGGCCTGAACTCAATCCGGCTCATTCAGGGCAAAAATAAAGGGCCGAAGCCTTTCGTTTTTGTCCTTTCGAGTTGCTCCGAACTGGACCTCTAAAACTATAGAGCCTACTTCCGGAATATCCAAAATCGGCCTCTCACAGGTGCAGGATTCGGCGCCTGTCGGGTGCAAGATGGACTGATGGACGCCGTTGATGCCCTCAATGAGATCGCCTTCTGGCTAGAACGCGAGCTGGCCCCCACGTTCAAGATCCAGGCGTTCCGAAAGGCGGCCAGGATCATCGGGGCCCTGGACCCGGACGAGGTGTCAGCCCGGGCACGCAACGGCCGGCTGAAGAGCATGAAGGGCATCGGGGACAGAACCTTTGAAGTCATCCGGCAGGCGGTCGACGGCGGCGTCCCCGACTATCTCGAGGGCCTGCGGCAGCGCGGGCAGCAGCCACTGGCAAAAGGCGGCGCCGAACTGCGCTCCGCCCTCCGCGGGGACCTGCACAGCCACAGCGACTGGTCCGACGGCGGGTCCCCGATCGAGCTCATGGCTGACGCCGCCCGGACGCTGGGCCGGGACTACCTCGCCCTGACGGACCACTCACCCAACCTCAAGATCGCCAACGGACTGAGCGCCGAACGCCTGACGGAGCAGCTGGACGTTGTTGCGGGGATCAACCACGTCGACGGCAGCGGCTTCCGCCTGCTGGCCGGCATCGAGGTGGACATCCTGGAGGGCGGCACCCTGGACCAGTCGCCGGACATGCTGGACCGGCTGGACATCGTGGTGGCGAGCGTCCACTCGAAACTCCGTTCCGACCGGCGCACCATGACCGACAGGATGCTCGGCGCCATCAATGATCCGCACATGAATGTCCTTGGCCACTGCACCGGGCGCCTGCTGCAGGGGTCGAGGGGAACCCGGCCCCAGTCCGAGTTCGACGCCAAGCGGGTATTCGCCGCGTGTGCCGAGCAGGATGTCGCCGTCGAAATCAATTCCCGTCCCGAGCGGCAGGACCCCCCGGACGAGCTGATCCAACTGGCCCTCGACGCCGGCTGCCTCTTCAGCATCGACAGTGACGCCCATGCGCCGGGACAGCTGGATTTCCTGCAGTACGGCGCCGAGCGCGCGTCCTCGAACGGGGTGCCCGCCGAGCGGATCGTCACCACCTGGCCGCTGGACCGGCTGCTGGAGTGGGCCGGCCGCGGAAAGTAGTGGCCCGTCCGGCCAGCACGCCGGCGGCCCACCCCCACGGGCGGCCTACCTTGTACTGCGACTGGCGCGGGGCGACCCAGGGCCCTCTGGGCGCCATGGCGTGAGCCTGGGCAGCCAGCGCGGGACGTTGCGGCGGTACTCGTCGTATTCCGCACCGAACTTCCGGGTCAGCACCGGTTCCTCGTACAGCCGGACGAACCCGACCACCGGGACGGCACCGATGGCCAGTGCCAGAAAGAGCTTCGGCTGCCCAAGCAACAGCCCTTGCCCGGCGACGGCCGCTGCTATGGACACGTACATCGGATTCCGCACGTACCGGTAGAGCCCACCTACCACCAGATGCTTGGGAGGGGCAAAAGGCGCGGGAGTCCCGAGGCCCTCCACCGCGAAATGCACGAAGGAGTTCGCAATCACCGCCGCGCCCGCTCCGATCAACAGTGCGCCGGTGATCTGCGCAGGCACACCCCCGGGGACAGGCGCCGCCACTTCCCAGCGGGTCAGGAGCCACGGAACCACGCCGGCCACTGTTGCCGGGGCAACGGCGAAGGCCGCCGTGCCGATGGCTGCCCGCCTTCTGTCGCGGGCCGAAGCTGCAGATGCTGCCATACCAGCAATCGTGAACCCGCCCCCTTGGGCGGGCAAGTGCCGACCGGCCCTGTCCTTCCGGCGGGACGGGGGCGGGCGGTACTCAGGCGACCAGCGAGATGGCCATCGTCACCATGACGGCTGCGATGACGGCATCGAGGACGCGCCACGCGCTCCGGCGCCGAAAAACCGGGGCCAGGAATCGTGCGCCGACACCCAGGGCCGTGAACCAGGCGATGCTCGCCAGCCCCGCCCCGGCAGCAAACCACCAGCGGCCGTCCGGGCCGTGCGTGCTGGCCAGTGACCCGAGCAGCAGCACCGTGTCCAGGTACACATGCGGGTTCAGCCACGTAAAGGCCAGGCCGGTCCCCAGGACAGCGACCCAGCTGACGGCCTGCCCTGTCACGACCTTTCCGAGCGCCTGCCCGCGGATGGCCCGCCAGGCGGCGAAGGCACCATAAGCCGCCAGGAAAGCAGCCCCGGCCCAGCGCACCGCCTCGAGCGCCGCCGGAGCCTGTTCAATCACGACGCCGATGCCCGCCACACCCAACAGGATCAGCACCAGGTCCGAGACGGCGCAGACGGCGATGACCAGGGCGACATGCGAGCGCTGGAGGCCCTGGCGGAGGACGAAGGCGTTCTGGGCACCGATGGCCACGATGAGGGACAGTCCGCTGGCCAGGCCTGAGAGCAAAGGAAGGATCACCCTCCCAACGGTAGGAGGATCGTCATCATGAAACCAGTTAAACATTCTGCTCACAGATAAGATGAGCTAATGATAGACATTCATCCGGACCAGGCCCGGACGCTGGCGGCCATCGTCACCCAGGGCAGCTTCGATGCCGCGGCCAGCCATCTGTCGGTTACCGCCTCCGCCGTCAGCCAGCGCATCCGCGCCCTCGAAGTTGCCGTCGGCCGCCCTGTCCTGCGGAGGACACGTCCGATTGAACTCACCGAGTCCGGCCAGGCAGTGGTGCGGTTCGCCCGGCAGCTCGAAATGCTGTCCGCCGACCTCGCCGATGAACTGCAGCCCGGCAACCCCCATCCGGACACCCGCCTGACCCTCGTGATCAACAGCGACTCACTGCACACCTGGGCGCTGGCCGGGCTGGCTGCGGTGGCCGGCACGGTCCAGCTGGAAATCCTGCGCGAGGACCAGGATTATTCGCTGGAGCTCCTCCGCAGCGGGGCAGCGGCAGCGGCCATCACGGCCGCCGCCAAACCGGCTCCGGGCTGCACCGCCCGGCGGCTCGGCGTCATGCGCTACCTGCCGGTCTGCACGCCGGCCTTCGCGGAAACCTGGTTCGACGGCGGCGCGACGGCGGGTGCCTTTGCGAAGGCACCGGTCGTCATCTTCGACCGCAAGGACGACCTGCAGGACCGCTACCTGCGGCGGTTCAGCCGCAAGCCCCTTCAGCCGCCGCGCCACTATGTGCCTGCAGCCCACGAGTTCGGCGAGGCGATCCGGCTGGGCATGGGATGGGGCCTGCTTCCCGAGATTGAACTCGGCGACGACCTCGACCAGCGAACACTGCAGACCCTGGCCGCCAAGTCCTTCGTCGACGTCCCGCTGCACTGGCAGCAGTGGCGTTACGGATCGGCCGTGCTGGACGGTGTGGCGGCAGCTATCCAGGACGCGGCCCGCGTGCTGAGGTGAGATGCGGTGCCCCGGCCCCGGCCGGTCCCCTTGGGTGGCGGCCGGAGCGCGGCCGGATCCCAACGGCACCCGAATGACAGCTTAGTAAAAGTGATTGACAAATTACGGTGACATCTGTTGAGTGGACCTCGCGTGCACGCCGTCGGCGAAACGACATTGCAGTCGGCGATCCGGACGGCCGTGCGGGAACAGGCCCAACACACGGGGAGCAGCCATGGCCGGACGCACTTCAAACCTTTCGCGGCGGACCCTTCTCACGGGAGCCCTGGCGGCGCCTGTGGCAGGAAGCATCGCCCTCGCCGGGGCATCGGTCGCAGCAAGTTCCCACGGGCCGGCTGCGGCCAGTGTGTTCGTTCAACGGAGGGACTGGCTGACGCAGAGGGTGGAGCGGCTCGAGCGGGAGTTCTCCGCGAGAGTTGGTCTGTTTGTGGCAGACGGACTCACCGGCGCGGAGTTCGGACACAGGGCCGACGAGCGGTTCGCCTTGTGCTCCACGTTCAAGGTCTACGCCGCGGCAGCTGTGCTGGAACGGGCCCGGGACGGACTGACGGACCTCAACCGGGGCATCCGCATCGATCCCGCCGGCGTGGTGGTGAATTCACCCGAATGCGCCGACTTTGCCGGGAGCACCCTGCCGCTGAAATGGTTTTGCAAAGTGGCGCTGACACACAGCGACAACACGGCGGGAAACCAGTTGCTGGAGAAACTGGGAGGACCGGCTGCGATCGGCGCCTACGCCCGTTCGCTTGGCGACACCGAAACACGGCTTGACCGCTGGGAGCCCGAGCTCAACAACGCCGAGCGCGGTGATCCGCGGGACACTTCCACTCCGCGGGCACTCGCGCAGGGGTACCGGAAACTGCTGCTGGGCGACACCCTCAGCCCGGAAACGCGGACCCGGCTGACAGGCTGGATGCTGGCGAACGTCACGTCGGGAACGCGGATCCGGGCGGGCCTGCCAGGCGGCTGGACATCCGCGGACAAGACCGGCGCCGGGCTGTTCGGCACCGTGAACGACGTCGGCATCATCCGGAATCCCGCCGGCGAACCGCTGGTTCTCGCCATCCTCACTGACTCCGCCGCCGGCGTGGCCGACACACCGGGGAGCAACGAACTGGTCGCGGCCGTGACCCGCGCGGTGACCAGCGGAAAGTGACCCGCGGATTTGACCGGCGAAGAGTGACCTGCCGCAAGCGCCCGGCTGTCAGCGGGGAAACTTTGGCAGGATCTCGACTAGACGTGACCGATTTCCGCCAGCCGCAAGGATGCGGCGAGGGCTAGATTGGCAGCATGGCTACCACCGCCGCACCCGGCCCCACTCCGTCCGCAGGCCCCCACGAGGGGTCCCCGCACGCTGCCCCCGCACCCGCCCCGCAACCCGCGCCAGCCACGCCCGGACGGGGGCCGGTCAACAAACTCGGAGTGGCCGCCGTCGCCGTCACGGTGGTCCTGTGGGCCTCCGCCTTCGTGGGCATCCGCGCGGTGGGCCCAAGCTTCTCCCCCGGCTCCCTGACCCTGGGGCGGCTGGCGATTGCCGCCGTCGTCCTCGGTGCGGTGGTGCTGCCCAAGCTGCGGCACCTGCCGCAAGGGCGTGAGTGGTGGCCCATCCTCGCGTACGGCGTGATGTGGTTCGGCGGCTACAACGTGGCCCTCAACGCCGCCGAGCACATGCTGGACGCCGGCACCGCCGCCCTGCTGATCAACGTCAACCCCATCCTGATCGCCGTGATGGCCGGGGTGATCCTCAAAGAGGGATTCCCGCGCTGGCTGATCATCGGCAGCCTGATAGCGTTCGCGGGCGTGGCTGTCATTGCGCTGGGTTCCGGCCAACGGTCGACGGCGGACGTGCTGGGCGTGCTGCTTTGCCTCCTGGCCGCCGTGCTCGCCGCCGTCAGCGTCATCGTCCAGAAGCCGGTGTTGAGGAAGTTCCCCGCGGCACAGGCCACCTGGTTCGGCATCATGATCGGCGCCGTCTGCTGCCTGCCGTTCAGCGGCCAGCTGGTGGGCGAACTGCAGCAGGCCCCGCTGCCGGCCACCCTTGGGCTTGTCTACCTGGGGATCTTCCCGACGGCGATTGCGTTCACCACGTGGGCGTACGCGCTGTCCCTCATCGATGCCGGAAAACTGGCCGCCACCACGTATCTGGTCCCCGGCACCACCATCCTCATCTCCTGGCTGGTGCTCGGCGAAGTGCCCACCGTGTGGGGCCTGGTGGGCGGCGTGATCTGCCTGGTGGGAGTGGGGCTGACCCGGCGAAAGTCCCGCTAGAGTCTTGGTATGCCCGCCAACCTGCCGCCAGGTCTCCCCATCGTCCCGGACGGCGCCGACAACGACGCGCCATTCCCCATGACCGAGGAAGACTTCGAGTCGGCCGTCAGCGACGCCCTGGAGCGCATCCCGCCGGACGTGGCGCAGGCCATGGACAACGTTGCCGTGTTCATCGAGGACGATTACGTCCCGCAGCCCGGCGAGGACCCGGACACCGTGCTGCTGGGCCTCTACGAGGGTGTCCCGCTGACCGAGCGGGATGCCTGGTGGGGCGCGGGCTCGCTCCCGGACCGCATCACCATCTACCGCCAGCCGATCCTGGACATCTGCTCGTCACGGGAAGAGGTCATCCAGGAGGTGGCCATTACCGTGACGCATGAGATTGCGCACCACTTCGGCATCAGCGACGAACGGCTGCACGACCTCGGCTGGGACTAGCTAGCCTTGTAGGCATGGGACACGACCACAGCCACTCACACGGCATCTCTGCCACTGGCACGGGCACTGCCAAGCACCGGAAACGCCTGATCGCCGTCCTTAGCATCACCCTGGCTGTGGTCCTGGTCCAGATCCTCGGCGCCGCGATCTCCGGATCCCTGGCGCTGCTGGCCGATGCCGGCCACATGCTGTCCGACGCCGCCGGTGTGTTCATCGCACTGCTGGCCGCCTGGATCGCCACCCGGCCCGCGAGCGACCTGCGGACCTACGGGTACCAGCGCGCCGAGGTCCTCGCCGCGCTCGCCAACGCGCTGGTGCTGATCGTGATCTCCGTGGTGATCTTCACTGAAGCCGTGCGGCGGATCGGTTCGGCACCCGAAGTGCAGACCGACGTGATGCTGTACGCCGCCGTCCTGGGCGCCATTGCCAACCTGGTGTCGCTGCTGATCCTGCGCGGCGCCCAGAAGGAAAGCCTGAACGTGCGTGGCGCCTACCTCGAGGTCCTCGGGGACCTGCTGGGTTCGTTCGCCGTTATCGCGGCGGCCGTGGTGATCATGGTGACCGGGTTCCAGGCGGCGGACACCATTGCCTCCATGGTCATCGCCGTGATGATCCTCCCCCGGGCGTGGCACCTGCTTCGCGATGTGGTGGACGTGCTCTTGGAGGCCACGCCCAAGGGCGTCGAAGTCCAGATGGTCCGCGAACACATCCTATCCGTGGACGGGGTGGTGTCCGTGCACGACATCCACATCTGGACCATCACCTCCGGTGTGCCGGTCTTCTCCGCCCACGTGGTGGTGGAGGACGCCGTGCTGAGTGCCCGCGGCGCCGACCAGGTGCTGGACAAGCTAGCCACCGGCCTGGGCTCCCACTTCGACACCGAGCACTGCACGTTCCAGCTGGAGCCCGAGAGCCACTCCGAGCACGAGTCCCACCAGCACGCCTGAGCGGCACTAGGGAATCCACGGCTGTTCGTCCAGGTCCCTCAGATGCTGTGCCGTTGCTACGGAGAACTCGTCGAGGATGGTTAGGTGCGTGTCGAGTCCTACCGGCCGTTCGCTGGGACGGCCCAGCAGGTAGCCCTGTCCGGCGATGACAGGCTGGTGCCTTGCAGCGGCAACGCCGCGTTGCAGCAGCGAGTTGAGCATCCCGGGTTCTTCGATTCCCTCGGCTATGATCCATCCTCCGGCCTGCTGGACGAAGGTGACGGCGGCTGCCAACGTGGCCACCGCCGAGGGATCGGTGTCGAGGCGGGAGATAACGTCCCCATCAATTTTGATGATGTCGAACCGGACCAGCCTGAGGGAATGCAGGCCCGCGTTGCTCTTGCCCATGTCATCCAGGGCCAGCCGGAGGCCCCGGTCCTGGGCATGCCTGAGCGTGCGGATCGAGTCAGGATGGTTCAGCCCGGCCTGCTCCGTGACCTCCAGGACGACGTCTTCGGGCTCCAGTCCCGCTCCGGCCAGCTCGGCGACCAGACGGTCAAGATCGAAGCCTGGCAATCCGTCCGGGTGCACGTTCAGGAACAGCAGCCCCTCCCAGTGCTGGCTGCCGACGGCCGCCAGCACCGCTGACCGCGCCCGGGCGTCCAGCGCCGCGGCAATGCCGAGGCGTTCGGCAAGTTCGAACGCCTCCTGCGGTCCGTTGATCCTTGAACCTGCCGGCAGGCGCAACAGGGCCTCGTGGGCGAGCACCACGCCACGGCGCAGGTCCCAGATGGGCTGGAACGCCACGTTGAGCGGCTTATTGCTTGAGATCAGGGACGTGAGCTCGTCGATTTTCTCGGCGCTGACAACGTGGCCCTCGGCCATGGATTTGAACGAGACGCTTTGACGCCGGCCCAGGCGCTTCGCCTCGTAGAGCGCCGCGTCGCTGCGCTCCCACAGTTCGGTCAGAGTCAGCGACTCCCCTGCGCTTGAGGCGATGCCCGCGCTGAACGTCACGCCCGGGAACCGCCTGGCAAGGGCCGCACGGACCCGGTCGAGTGCTTCGGTTGCCCGGCCCTCGTCGCTGCCGGGCAGGATGACTGCGAACTCGTCGCCGCCGAGGCGGAACGGAGTGTCGGTCGCCGGAAGTACCTGGAAGGAGTCGGCGAGGGCCTGCAGGACACGGTCGCCGTGGCTGTGCCCCAGCCGGTCGTTGATCTGTTTGAATCCATCAATGTCGAGCAGAACCAGGGTGGTGGTGGCTAACCTTGTATCCGCCAGCGTCGCCTCAAGTGACGGCTGGAACGGCCGGCGCCCCGCCAGCCCGGTCAGCGGGTCCCCGTCAGCCTGCTGCTGCGTTCGCATCTGGTGGCGCTGCAGGGAGCGTCCCCCGAAGACATACGACAACGGTATGGCGACGAGGATCGCAGTGAACAGCCCCAGGATCTTGTGCGGCCCAAGGTCCCCGATCAATTCCGTGATGATGTCCGCGTCCTGGTCAATCTCCAGTATCAGGGTTCCTTCCGGCGCGGACACAGGCACCAGGAACTCGTACCGGGTGATGCCCTTACCCCCGATTTCGGCTTCGGTTTCCACTGTGGTTTCGCCGGTGGACAGCACCTCGGCAAAACGGGAGGCGTCAGTATGGTCGGACGCGCCGCCGTCCTCGCCGCCACGTACGATCAGCGTCCCCGCCGCGTCAAACAAGCCAACATACACCGTGCCTTGGCTGTGCTGCAGATGGCGGACCTCCGCCGCAACCCCCTGGTCACGTTCCAGCGGGTCCGTCTCGTCTGAGAGGACCTGCTCCAGCCTTCCAGCCAGTGCCTCGTAGTTCCGCCGGGAATCCTCCAGTCCGCGGTCGATGATGTGCTGGCGGGCGACGCCGTACTCAATAAAACCTGCAACCAGCATCGCGGCCGACACCGCGAACACCCAGCGAACCATGAAGGACAGCCCTTCAGCATTGAAGCCGCGGCGCCTTCCAAGCCGTGCGGACCTTCGGCGTCCGGGCCTTCGGGACGGTCCACTGTCAGGTCCGCCATCCGCCCATAAGTGGTGCCCACGATTTTCCACAACGCCCCCGTCGCAAGGAAGAACGGATTACCCTGCGCGAGCAGGGAGCCGATTAGGGGCCACGATAGTGCAACAGGCCTGTTGTCCGACAGGGAATCACCCGATGCGCCGGTTTTACCGACACGCCGGAATCAATGTGACGAAATCACATCATTGTTGTTTATGTTATTGATGTGACCAGTGTTGCCAAAGTTGTTGCTGGCACGTAGCCTCGGGTGTGCTGGGTCTCCGCAGCGGGGCATTTACTTGTGAAATTCACGCGTGAAATATTCAAACTCCTCGCTCATTCCAGCCCTGACTGCTGCGAGGTTTATTGATGGGTTTGACCGGATCCGGCCGCAAAGCGGCTGTGCTGTGCCTCGCCGTCGTACTCCTTGGATCCCTTACCCTGCCCGCCCAGGCCGCACCGTTCCCGGGCACAACCGTGCCCGCTGTGACGGTTCCGGCGTCGCCGGAGATTCCCTCCCCGGAAGAGATCGCGGCAGCCAAGGCCAGTGAAAGCGCGACGGCGGACCAGGTCACCCGGATCGACCGCCTCCTGGCGGACGCCGCCGCAGCCCAGGAAGTCAGCTTCGCGGCGGCCATGCAGGCCAACAATGCCTACGGCGACGCCCTGGTCACGCTCGAGATCCGCCGGGATACTGCCACGCTCGCGTCGGCGAAGGCCGCGTCCGCCGAGGCCGAACAGGCGAAGACCCGCAAGCAGGTGGGGCAGCTGGCCGGGGACCTCTACCGGAACGGCGGGCTCAATCCCGCACTGAGCACCTTTGTCAGTGGCAAGGGCGATGCACTGCAGCAGGCCGCCACCCTTGAAGCCATCTCTGCCAGCCGCAGCCGGGCCTTCGAAGCCGCCGAAAACGCCGCCTCGGCAGCAATGTCGCTCACCGCCGCGGCGGAAGACGCCAACCGGGCCGCCGACGATGCCGCCAAGTCTGCCGAGGACCGCAAGGTTGATGCGGAACGCGCCAACGCGGTCCGGGCCAAGGCGGTGTCCGAGGCAAAGGCCCAGCGGACCGTGCTGGTGGACCAGCTCGCAAGCCTCAGGAACACCACCGTGGCGCTCGAGTCCGCCAGGGTGGACGCCCTGGACCGCCAGCGCGCCCAGGACCGGCTGGCGGCTGTCACCGCGGCCGCTGCTTCCCTGGCTGCGGACCAGGCCGCCGCGACACAGTCCTCCGCAGCACAGAAGAGGCCGGAGGCACAGGCCCCGGCCGCACCGGCTCCTGCCGCACCGGCCGCTCCGGCGGCGCCCGCTGCACCTGCTCCTGCGGCGCCTGCTCCCGTCAGCCCCCAGCCGGTCACCCCTCCGCCGGCCGTTCCGGCTCCGGCCCCCGCACCGGCTCCGGCCGCGTCGCCGGGCGGCTCAAACCAGACCGCCATCTCGGCAGCGTTGGCCAAGGTGGGATCCCCCTACTTCTACAAGTACGGCGGCTCCGGCCCGCTGGGCTTCGACTGTTCGGGACTGGTGCAGAACGCCTTCGCTGCGGCCGGAAAATACCTTCCGCGCACGGCAGCCCAGCAGTATGCGCAGGCACCCGTGCACGTGCCGCTCTCCCAGGCGCAGCCCGGTGATCTCCTGGTCTGGGGATCGGCCCCAGATTTCTACCACGTGGGGATCTACCTTGGCGGCGGGCGCGTGGTCCAGGCCCTCAACCCTGAGGACGGCATCACAGTGACGGACCTGGCCTGGATGGCCGGAATGCAGCTGCACCCCACCGTCGCCCGCTACTAGGAGCACACGGGACCTGCTCCGGCAGCTAGGACAGAATGTCCTTCGTGACGAACCGGCCGTAGGCGAGCGCCCCGAAGACTGCGATGTATCCGGCCTGCAGCAGCGCATTGTTGCCGAAGGAATCCCAGGCAATCGGCTGGCGCAGCAGGTCGGCAAACCCGAACCAATAGTGGCTGAACAGCCAAGGGTGCAGCCACTCCAGCTGGGGCAGTTCACCCAGCACCTGGGACACGACCGAGGCCACGATGGTGGCGGCCATGGCGCCCACCGGCACATCCGTCAGGGTGGACAGGAACAGCCCGACGGCGGAGAGCCCCAGCAGTGACACCGTCAGGTAGGCGGCCACGAGCACCAGACGCACCACCGCCTCCTCCGGAGTGATCACGTCGCCGGACAGCAGTGTCACCGGACCCACCGGAAACAGCGCAGCGCCAACGCCGGCTCCCGCCAGTGCCACCACCAGCGGGGCAACAATGCAGAACGCGGCAGCGCCCGCATATTTGACCAGCAGCAGCCGCACCCGTCCGGCCGGGGCCACCAGCAGATACCGCAATGTCCCCAAGCCGGCCTCGCCGGCAATCGTGTCGCCAGCCACCACCCCCACGGTGAGCGGCAGGAAAAGCGGCACGCAGACCAGCATCGCCGTCACGCCCACAAACAGCCCGTTCTGGGTGATCCTGTCCAGGAAGGCGGGTCCCCGGCCGGGCGGTACGGCCGAGGAGGCCCGGACGGCGATTGCCATCAGCACCGGCACAGCGGCGAGCGCAAGCATCATGGCCCAGGTACGGCGTCGGCGAAACAGGACGGTTAGTTCGGAGGCCAGCAGCGGCCACCCGGAGGATGGCCTTCCCGACGGCGATTCGGCCGCGCGAACGTCGACGGCACCGTCCGTACTGGTCACTTCCCTCCTAGGCACTTCTCTATTGGGCACTTCTCCAATGGGCACTTCTTTATTGGGCAATGTCGAACCCCTCCCCCGTCAGCGCCACAAAGCGGTCCTCCAGGCTGCCCTGCTCCACAACGAACCCGCGGACCCGCACCCCTGCCGCCACCAGGGCGGCCACTATGGCCTCCGGCTCCACATCGCCGCCCGCGGGCCCGGCTACGTCAGTACGCCCGCCCGGACCTGCCTTCTGGCCGGGACCTGCCTGCACGCCCGCCTCGCCAACCGAGGCGGAATACACCAGTGCTCCGTTGCTCCGGCCGCCCGCGGGAGTCATGCCCAGCCGGGCGAAGACATCCTCGGCAAGGCCGGCGTCGGGCGTTAAGAGGCGGATCCGCGCCTTGCCCGCGTCGCGCAGCTCCGGGAGCGTTCCCTGCGCCACCAGCCGCCCGGCGCTCATCACGGCCGCGTGGGTGCAGATCTGCTCCACTTCGGCAAGCAGGTGGCTCGAGACGAAAACCGTGGCGCCGTCCGCCGCTAGTGACCGCACCAGCGAGCGGACCTCGCGCGTTCCCTGCGGGTCCAGCCCGTTGGTTGGCTCGTCGAGCACCAGCAATTCCCGGGGCGAGAGGAGCGCGTTGGCAATGCCCAGCCGCTGTTTCATGCCCAAGGAGTACGCACGGACCTTCTTCCCGGCCGCGTGCGTCAGGCCCACGCGTTCCAGCGCGGCATCCACCCGGGCACGCCGTGTGGAGGCTTCCGCATGGGGGTCCGCGGCATCGAGGCGCCGAAGGTTGGCCGCCCCCGAGAGGAACGGGTAGAACGCCGGGCCCTCAACCAGGGCGCCTACCCTTGGGAGGACCTCGCGGAACCTGTCCGGCATCTCCAGCCCCAATACGCTGACGGAGCCGTGGGTGGCCCCGGCGAGGCCCAGCAGCATGCGTATGGTGGTGGTTTTTCCGGAGCCGTTGGGACCCAGGAAACCAAAGACAGACCCCTTCGGAACGGACAGATCAACTCCGTCCACGGCCAGCTGATGGCCGAACCGCTTGCTGAGACCGTGCGTCTCTATGGCGAGTTCTCCGCCTCGGGCCGCGGCTGTCACCTCGCGGCAGCAGCGGCTAGCAGGCGCTCCGCAGGAACAGACCCGGCGAAGACTCGGCCGTCATCGGTGAACAGCACATTCACGACCGCGGTGCTGAAGAGCCGTCCGCCAGGCACTGCAACGGCCGCCTGCTGAAGCAGCGGATCACCGGACACCATCGCACCGGCGTCCGCGGACGCCGGGCTGGCGGGGAATTCAACTACAGTCTCCCAGCCGGTACCGGTCACTGTCGGTCGCGGCAGCCCGCCATTGGGATTCCGATAGTCCGGGCGTACTGCATCGGGCGGAACGGCGCCCGGATCTGCGGCGCCCTGATCAACGGCATCAGGGACTACTCCGCCTTCCGTTCCGCGCATAGGCCGGTGCCCTTTCCCCATATGTCCTGTCCCGTGGACCGGGACCTGAATTTCCTTGACTGTGGCGCCCGGAGGCGGGCTGAAGGCGAATAGGGAAGCGTCCGGCGCTTCGAGTGTCAGGCTGGTGAACGCCAGCTTGAAGGCCGGCTCCTCCTGGCCGCGCGCCTTCAGCTCGACGCTGAGCGGCAGGCCGCTCTGGCCATCAACCGCAATGGAAACCGAACCGATCAGGGTGCCTTCTGTCCGGGGTGTGACCACCAGGTTGTAAGCAGCCCGGCCTGCAACGTTGACCTCCGGAAGCACGGCAACTTCAGTGGTGGGATCGGCGGCGGCAAGCAACCGCTCTGCCAGTTCCTCCGGCGTCGGCATCACACCGTGCATCCCGGCGTCCGGATGCTTGTACTGGCCGAAATCCCTGGAGTGACCTGCGTCGGCGGGCAGCGTCAGGTGCGTGGCGGTGTTGTCCTTTGAGCTGTAGAGCCATACCTGGTCACCGCTCCGCACCGCATTGCGTTCAGCAAGGCGGTCCAGCACCTGGACTCGTACGTTGCTGGGTCCATCCAGGAAGACCCGCGCTGTGTGCGGGCCGCTCAACAGCTCCAGGACGGAGGCGGCGCCGCTCCCGGACGACGGCCCTGCCTTGGGCAGCTCGGGAAGGCCGATCCGGGAGGTCTGTTCGAGGGTCCCGGAGAGGGACGGAGCAGTGTGCTGCGCCACAAGGGCCAGGACCTCGGCCGGGGTTTTGGCGGGCAGCGGGTCCCCTGCGCTTGCGGGCAGGGAGCCGGCCAGCGCAGCGGCGGCAATTACGGCAGGCACGGCAACGGCGGGCATCCACCGCAGCCACTTTCTGGTCATGATAACTCCGCTCTGAGATCGCAGCCTATTGATTCCAGAGTACGCCTCGGGCCCGCCCGCTACACCCATTGGGAGAGCTTCCGGGCTGCCTGCTCGGCCGGCGGATCGGCTGGCGCGTCAGTCCGCGGTCAGCCCGCTGACGGCGCGACTGTGCCGGCCCCGCCGTCGAGCGTGATGACCTGGCCGGTGCTGATGGTGGAGGTGGCGTCCGGGACGCCAACGACAGCGGGAATGCCGTACTCCCGGGCGACCACTGCGCCGTGGGAGTTGGGGCCGCCCATTTCCATCACCAGTCCACCGGCGGTGAGGAACAGCGGCGTCCAGCCCGGATCCGTTGACGGGGCCACCAGGATTTCGCCCGGTTCCAGCCGGGCGCCGTGCGGGTCCAGGATGACGCGTGCCTTGGCGGTGACGGTTCCGGCCGAGGCCGGCGTGCCGGACAGGACTCCGGCTCCCGTTCCGCCGCGGGCCTGCACCGCCTCGGGTTCTGTCCCGTCGGACAGCAGCACCCGCGGGATGCGGCGGCGGCCCAGCTCGGCATCGTAGGCCTCCCGGCGCTCCGCCACGAGTGCCCGCATGGACGCCCCGGCCAGGCCCCGGTGCGCTTCGGCGAAGTCGAGGAAGAAGATGTCGCCGGCTTCGGCGATGCGGCCGGCGGCGGCGAGCTCCGCTCCTACCGACGAGAGCTGCTGCCGTACCGAGCCCAGGCCTTCGACGAGGTGGTATTTCGGCAGTTCGCGCAGCCCGGCAAACAGCCTCGTCCGTTTCAGGGCGCCCCGGACCAGGCGGGCGCGGAACCTGCCCGCCGGGCCGCCGCGGCTCCCTGCGGCTGCTGCGAGCCGCTCGATCCGGTCCTCTGCCTCGCGGGCGGCATTGGCGAACTGCCGGTCCGGCGCCAGCGCGGGATCGTCGAGCTTGAGGTAGTTCGCGAGGACGCCGAGGATATGCCCGGGGTCGTCGGACCAGCGGGGCATGCCGAGATCGATTTCCGCGACGGTGCGGTGCCCGTACCGTCCGAGGAAACCCGCCAGCCCGGACTGAACGACGGCGGGCAGCTCACCTGCGCGGTACCGACGGGCCAGTTCCGGCGGCGAAGACTCCTCAAAGGCTGCGGCGGCGCCGGCGTGGGCACGGATGTCCGTGGCGAGCTGCCAAAGGGCAAGGTCCATCTCCGTGGTCACGTTGTTGGGCAACCCGCGCAACACAGGCTGCAGGGCACCGGGCACCGCGCCCTGGCCTGACAGCCTCCCTGCGAGGCCCAGCAGCGCAAACCCCAATGCCGGCAGCGGGAGCACGGCCGGGACAATCGGGAAGAGCTCCTCGCCAAGGATGCGTTCAGCGTGGTTCAGCCGTTCCGCCGCCGTGGCATTGGCCGGGACCACGAGGGCAGCCCTGAGCCGCTCGCCGAGACCATCCACGCGACGGAGCGCCGCTTCCGGGCGGAACAGCGCACGGAGCAGCGTCTCCGGAATCCGGACCTTTGCCGCCACTGGGCCAACGTGCCGGACGAACCGCCACGGCGTCCTGAGCGTGACGGAGAAACGGGGATCGGCAAAGAGTCCGCGCAGGACGGCGGCGGATCGGGCTTCCATGACGTCGAGGACGCGGGGCACGATCGCTCGGCCCACGCTGCTGCGGACAACAGGAGTGAGGTCGAAAAAGAGGCGCTGCCCTGCCTGCCTGAACGGGGCCGGCCCGTTGCGCGGCACCGGCACGTCAAAGCCTGCTGCGCGTGCAACGGAGGACGCAATCAGCTTGAGGCCTGCCGTCCCCATCGGCGTGAGCGGCCTGGTCAGGCCCTGGGCAAGGCTGAAGCAGAGGTACACGCGTGTTCCCTCCCGTTCCGGCAGGTCAGGACGGGGATCGGGGATCGGGTACAGCGTGGTGATGGGCCGGGATTGCGTCAGCCAGAGCTTGTCCGCGCCGTCGATGGCCCATTCGATGTCCTGCGGGGAACTGTAGTGCCGCTCCACGCGGCTGCCCAGCGCGGCAAGCGCCCGGACCTGGACATCGGTCAAGGAAGGGGCGGAATCCGGCGCGAGCATGACCCGCTCGGTGCCGCCTCCCGGCACCGGCCGGATAGCGATCCCCTTGTCCCCGGGCCGCCGTTCCAGGATCTCCTTTGAGTCCGCGTCCACGACAAAATGGTCAGGGTTCACGGCTCCCGAAACCACCGCCTCGCCCAGCCCCGGGCTGGCATCGATCACGGCTTCATGCCGCCTTCCTGTCACCGGGTTCGCGGTGAACAGGACTCCGGCAACGGCGGCATCCACCATTTTCTGGACCACCACCGCAAGCGCCACTGTGGAGGGGCTGATCCCGTGCGTGGCCCGGTAGGTCACCGCCCGGTCGGTCCACAGTGAGGCCCAGCACTGCCGCACCGCCGCCAGCACGGCATCGGCACCCACTACGTTGAGGTAAGTGTCCTGCTGCCCGGCGAAGCTCGCGAAGGGAAGGTCCTCGGCTGTCGCCGAAGACCTTACGGCCACCGGGACGTCGGTCCCCAGCGCCGCATAGGATTCCCGGACGGCCCCGGCAATCTCCGGCGGAATCTCCACGCCAAGGATTAGTTCCCGCGCCCGGGCCGCCAGCCCGGCCAGAGCGTCCAGGTCATTCGTCCCGGCGGCGGCCAGCGCACTGTGCACCTCTTCGAGTCCCGCGGGACCCACTGCGCTCCGGTACGCGTCCGTGGTCAGGCAGAATCCGGGCGGAACGGGCAGCCCGGCACCGATGGTTTCACCGAGGTTGGCGGCCTTGCCACCCACCCGCGCCAGCATTCCGGCATTGGTCAGCTCCAGGCCCAGCACCAAGCCGTCCGCCGACGCATCAGGGGTGTTGACCTGGTTCACTGCTGGCCTCCTGGTGTGTGCGCTGTGCGGACGGGCTGGGAAGTCCGGCTAGGCTGCTCCGAGCATGGGCCCGAAGCTGGCACGGTCCGCAAGCCGCGGATCGTCCCTGTCCGGAACCACCAGCACCGGTCCCTTGGCATGGTGAAGGATTCCGTCCGACGTCGACCCCAGCAGCATTCCGGTGAAGCCGCCGCGGCCGCGGGTGCCCACAACCACCAGTTCCACATGCCTGCTCGCGTCAACAAGCACATCCACGGGTGAACCGTCCACAAGCTGGGTCTCCACCGGCAACTTGGGATAGTGGCTCTTCAGCCAGGCCACTCCGGCGTCGAGTTGGACACGGATGTCCGCGAACAATGCTTCCCGGTCCATGGGCGCCGGAACCCATGCCAGCGAACCGCTGTATTGCGGCACAGCGCAGACCACACGAAGCGGCGCGCCGAGCCGTTCGGCCTGGTCCGCAGCCTCGAGCACGGCCACGCGAGCCTGCTCGGAACCGTCAACGCCCACCACCACCACGTGTTCCACCGGCTGGTGGCCGGACTTGGCCTGCTCGGCCTTGATGTGCTTGTCGTCCGTGGTTTCGCCCAGGCGGTCCGCGCAGATCAGCGGCACAGTGACCGTGGGGCACTTTGCATGTGCCGGCAGGGCGCTGCTGACCGAGCCCAAGAGCCTGCCCACGAAGCCGCCCCTGCCGCGGGTGCCGAACACCAGGAGTTCAGCGGTTTCGGACATCTCCAGCAACACACCGGAGGCGTCGCCGTTCTCCACGGAGGCGTCAACGTCGATGTCATAGGGTGCCACTTTGTCCATGGCCTGCTTGAGGATGGCCTCGGCGCCCTCACGGATCACCGAGTCGTCCACGGTGGCATAGCCGCCGTCCAGGCCGGACGCCGCGAAGATTGGTACGGAGTAGGCAGTCACGATATGGAGCGGGCGGCGGCGGCGTTCGGCTTCCCGGGCGGCCCACACGAGTGCGCACTGGCTATGGTCGGATCCGTCCACGCCCACAACGATCCCCTCGGGGGCGGCAGAGCCGCCGTCGTCATCCCTTGACGGGTGCACCTGATCTCGGCCCATGGGGTCCGCCTCCTTGCGATACTGCCTGATGTTGCCGCTATTCTGCCAGAAGTATCCGCCCGCGGCGGGACCCGTGAGCCAGGTACTGCTCTGGGCTGAAAATTAGCTCTTTCTGATAACTATTCTCGGTTGCTGAACTCTAAGCAAGCGCTCCTAATCCGCCGCATACGAAGGCTCCGGAGACCCAAGCTGGCTCCCACTTTTTACAGCGCGGAAACATAGAGATCCCACCTCCGACGAGAAAAATTACAGGTGTGAGATTGTTGGGGTAGCCAATGTCCGGCAAGGGCTATCCAGAGGTCGAAAAGTTCTGTAGTGTCGAGGCGTTGCGAATCTGAGATATGTGTTTCAGAACACAATCCAGCTTCATGCGCGGCGGCCGGACTTTGGGGGTTACGGAAAGTGCAGGAGGGATCTGCACAGTGAACCATTCGAGGAGGAAGCAGCAGTGTCGAGCATGCCAATTTATGGCGGAACCGAGCAGACCACCACGGTGATCATCGGCTCAGGGCTGCCGGGCCTGGCAATTGCCAGCGAGCTCCGGCGGCGCGGCGTGGATTCCATCACCGTGGATGCGCTCGAAACCCTGGGCGGAATCCAGTCCGCCAAAACCACGTCCCTGCCCCGGTGCGACGCACCGAATTCAGCCACCATGCAGGAGCGCAACGAAATCCTCCGGCACCTGCGGAACTACGCCAGCAGCCACAACCTGGATATCCGCAATAACACCCGGGCCGTTCAATTGAACCTGCTGGGCACCGGGCTCTCCGAGCCGTCCACGCACCAGTGGGCTGTCCACACACCTGACGGCGTCCTGCTGGCCCACCACATCGTCCTGACCCGCGGCGCACACAGTCAGCTGCGCCGCATGCTTGCCGACCTCGGGCTGGCCCTGGGGCAGAACCTCGCGGCCGCCATGCGCGCCATCGGCATTTACCTCGTCGGGGTTGGGGAACTCATCACACCGACGCCCAAGGAAGTTCTCCGCCAGGCAAAGGTTGTTGGGCAGGCGATTTCCGCCAAGGTTTATCCGGAGAGTGTCCCATCGGTGCTTACGGGAAGCTTCGCCGCACTGCAGGCGCGGGCCTAGCCCGGACTTCCTGCCCGGCCCGGACCTACTGCCGGACCGGACCTACTGCTCCCCGCCGGCGTCGCCGTCCGGGGTTTTGAGGTTGCGTTTTGCCAGCACGGCCAGCGCCACGAGGATACCCAGGGCCGTTCCGGCAAAGAGCACCAGGCTCCACGGGAACGGCTCGGCAGCGTCCGGCGCAGGCTCCGGCGCCGTTGTGGTGCCGGGCTGGGCGGTGCCCGCCGTAGGAGCCTTCGCAGGAGTCGTCGAGCTTCCCGGACCCGCAGTCCCGGAACCCGCCGCCCCGGCGGCGGCCGTAAACGTGAAGGTGCCCTCGATCGGGTGCGAATCGGAACTGACCACTCGCCACACCACGGTGAACTGCCCTGCCGGAGCGCCGGCCCGGAGTTTCTGCGAAGCCACGTTGTCCACGATCTCCACGGGGCCCTCTGCCCAGCCGGTGCCTGCCGCATCCTTCACCTGGATCTGCGATCCGAGCGCCAATGGGTCGTTGTTGAACGTGACCGACACCTTCTCCGGAGGAGTTGCCACGGTGGCTCCCTGGGCCGGGCTGCTGGATTCGGCGGCGTCGTGGGCTGAAGCCGGCGCCGCTGCAGACAGCACGGCGGCCGCGAAAAACAGTGCCCCGAGAAGGGCGCTCAGCAAGTGGCGGATGGGACGCATGGGGGGCTACTCCTGTGTGTTGGCTTCCTTACAGACTAGGCGAAATCACGGGGTCGCAACCCGCCCACCTACTAGGATTCAAGTAATCCCCAACACTCTTTCCCCGGAGGACTAATGCTTAAGCAGGGCTCTGCACTGGACCGGTACTTCAAAATATCCGAGCGGGGGTCCAACTTCTCCCGCGAGATCCGCGGAGGCTTTGCCACCTTTTTCGCCATGAGCTACATCGTGGTGCTGAATCCCCTGATCCTCTCCGTGGCCGACTCCAGCGGCGCAACCCTGGGCTTTCCGGCCGTCGCAGCCGTCACCGCCTTCGTGGCAGGCATCCTGACCATCCTCATGGGCGCCTGGGCAAAGCACCCGTTCGCCATGGCCACCGGGCTCGGCGTGAACGCCTTCGTGGCCGTGACCGTGGCTACGAATCCGGGCCTGACCTGGCCGGACATGATGGGCCTCGTGGTGCTCTCCGGCGTCACCATGCTGATCCTGGTCCTCACCGGGTTCCGCACCGCGGTGTTCAAAGCCGTTCCGGACGGGCTCAAGACGGCCATCGTGGTGGGCATCGGCCTCTTCATCGCCCTGATCGGGCTGGTCAACGCAGGTTTTGTCCGCCGCATCCCTGATGCCGCCGGCACAACGGTACCGGTGGGCCTTGGCTTCGACGGAAAGCTCCTGGGCTGGCCCACCCTGGTTTTCGTGTTCGGCCTGATCCTGACCATCGCCTTGGTGGTCCGCAAGGTCAGGGGCGCCATCCTGATCGGCATCGTGGCCTCCACCGTGCTCGCCGTGATCCTGGAATTCACCCTGCACATCGGCCCGAGCTTCTCCCCGGGCAAGCCGTTCAACCCGCAGGGCTGGTCCTTGGTGGCCCCGACCTTCACCGAGTGGGCCGCGCCCGACCTGTCGCTGATCGGCAAGGCCAACCCCATCGGAGCCTTCGAACACCTGGGCTTCGTAGCGGCAACACTGCTGGCATTCGTGATCCTGCTGAGCATCTTCTTCGACGCCATGGGAACCATGGTGGGCCTGGCCAACGAGGCCGGAACCGTGGACAAGGACGGCAACATCCCCGATGTGGACCGCGTGCTGCAGATCGACGCGCTCGGCGCAATCGTGGGTGGCGGCGCCTCCGTCTCCTCCAACCAGATCTATGTGGAATCCGGTGCCGGCATCGGCGAAGGCGCACGGACCGGTCTGGCGTCGATCGTCACCGGCCTGCTGTTCCTCGTGGCCATGTTCTTCACCCCGCTGATCAACCTGGTGCCGTTCGAGGCCGTGGCCCCGGCGCTGGTGGTGGTTGGCTTCCTGATGGTCTCCCAGGTGGGCAAGATCGACTGGCAGGACTGGGGCATCGGGATTCCCGCGTTCCTGACCTTCAGCCTGATGCCGTTCACCTACTCGATCGCCAACGGCCTGGGCGCCGGATTCATCGCCTACGTCCTGATCCGCACCTTCCAGGGCCGCGCGCGCGACGTCCACCCGCTCATGTGGGCCGTGGCGGCCGCGTTCCTGCTCTTCTTCGCCGTCGGCCCCATCGAGCAGGCGCTGGGCATCCACTAGCGCCCCAGCGGCGGCTTTTGCGCGTGTCCGGGATTTGGGACAGCCAGACGGCGGCGGGGCTGGTTTTGGGGGCACTGCTGCGGTGAGCTTGGAGTATGCCTCACACAGCCCTAACAGTCGACATCCCGCCGCTCACCTGGAGGGGCCGTTTCGACGGCGACGGCGCCGAGCACCGCCGCTGGTGGCAGGCCGTCAAGCCGTATCGCCACGAGCCCACCGCTCCCCTGCCCGAACACGCAGGACCCGGCAGCCGACCCGCCGTCATTCTCGGCTTCAGCAGCGACGCGGGCGTGCTGCGCAACAAGGGCCGGGTGGGCGCCGCTGCGGCCCCCGGCGCCATCCGGGCCGCCCTCGGTCCGCTCGCGTTCCACCTCCCGCGCGAGGTGTTCGACGCCGGTGATGTGACCGTCAAGGACAACGCGCTGGAGGCCGGCCAGGCCCGCGCCGGGCTGGCAGTCGCTGAAATGCTCGACGCCGGCAACCTCACCGTGGTGCTGGGCGGCGGCCACGAGACCGCGTACGCCAGCTACCTTGGCGCGGCCGGTTCCGAAGCCGTCCGCGGCGGGAAGCGGCTGGGCGTGCTGAACCTGGACGCGCACTTCGACCTCCGCGACGCGCCGGAGCCGTCCTCCGGCACACCCTTCCTGCAGATGGCCCGGGCGGAGGAGGCCGCCGAACGCAAACTGAACTACGCCGTCGTCGGGATTTCCGAGCCCAACAACACCCGCGCCCTGTTCAGGACCGCCGAACGGCTGGGCGTGAAGTACCTGCTGGATGAGGAGTCCTCCGCGGAGTCCACCCGGAAGTTCGTGGCCGACTTCCTGGATAGCGTGGATGTCCTCTACCTGACCATCGACATGGATGTGCTGCCCGCCGCCGTGGCACCGGGAGTCAGTGCCCCGGCCTCGTTCGGGGTGCCCCTGGCCGTGATCAGCGCCGTGTGCCGGCAGGTGGCTGCCAGCGGGAAACTGCTGCACCTGGACGTCGCCGAGCTGAACCCGGAATTCGACATCGACCAGCGCACGGCCAAAGTGGCCGCGCGGCTGGTCAACACGCTGCTGGGCTAGAGGCCGGGGTCAGTCCCCGAAGGTGACGACGGCGGTGGACCACGGTCCCAGCGTCACGGCCAGCGCGCCGTCGTCCGCGGGATCCGCAACCGCGGTGGCGCCGGCCGCGGCCCCGATCACCGTCGCGTTGGCCGCCGCCGCATTGGCGCCGCCCGGCAGGGACAGCGCCGCTGTTGCTTCGCGCGGGCTGAGGTTGCCCAGGAACACCTGCAGGCCGGCGCCTGACTGCACCGGGTAGACCGTCACCGGGGTCTGCCCGGCGGCCCGTTGAACCGGCTGCCGGGAGGCGGCCAGCACAGGTTCCCCCTTGCACGCGGCAAGCTTTTGCAGCAGCTCTCCGGTGGGATTGAGGGTGCCGTCTGCTGCAGCGATGCCCCGCGGAGATCCGGCCTCGAAGTACGTCACGGAGGCCATGCCCTCGAGGGTCAGGGCGTGGAGGCTTGCCAGGGTCCACGCTGCGGTGAAGCTGTGGTCCTGGAGCTCATCGCCGTCGGCGTGCTGGCCAGGGGCGTGGAACCGGGGCTTGAGGGTAACCGGTCCCACGTGGACAGGGCGCCCTTCCCCGAGCCTTACGGCATTGGCCGCGGCGACCCCGTGGATGGGTACGGTCTCCACGATGTGAGGGATCTCCGTGCTGTGGACCTGCGGCGTGAGGCTGAAGGCGAGGGCATCGGCGTCCTGCGGGACGGGGCTGCCGCCGTCGGCAATCCACCGGTTAAGTTCGGTGAAATGCGAGCGGGTGCCGGCCAGGAGCTGCCCGCTGAATCCTGCGAGCTGCAGCGGCTCCTTCAGCGCGGCAAACGCCGCCGGATCCGTGCACTGCGTTTCGGGGCGGAATAGTCCCAAGCGGACGATCCGCGACAGCTGCCGGCCGAGGGCTCCGCTGAGGGCTTCCGCCACGCCGTCCGCGGACGCCGAAACGACCCGTACATCCAGCGCCGCGCCGTGGCGGTCGGCCTCCCGGGCCGCGGCGGCAAGCTTGGCCGGCCACAACTCCCGGGGTTCGTACAGTTCCACCAGGACGGCGTCGAGGCCGGGAAGCTGCGCTCCCTCCCCGGCGCTTGCGGCAGCCGCGCCCGCCGGGTCCGCGCCGGCCGGGTCCACGGAGAGCGCCAGCGCCGGGACGGTCCCCACCGGCTCGCCCACCGTGAAGGCCACGCGGTCGTAGCCGCCGGGGGCGGGGTTGTCCGGTGTCTCGATGCTGAGGGCCTCAATGCTGACCGACTGGGTCACGGTGTCACCCGCGGCCACGTCCACCGGGATGGGCAGTGCGGACGGGGTGCTGTAGGTCTTGAAGGACCCGTCGCTCCAGTTCCGCTGGTCCTCGGTCTCGAAAATGTCCCCGGAAAAGCCAAGATCGAAGGCGGTCCCCGCGTCAGCCCACTCCAGCGAGGAGATGTCCGTGAAAACCAGGTCCGGCCTGATGTCTGTGGGGAAGGCCCCGGCGGTTACGTTGCCGTCCGGCGACACCGCGCTGACGTCCCGCCCGGCTTCGCTGGTGGGATGGAGGACCACCAGGCCGATCCGGTTCCGCCGGAACGGTGTCTTCGCCCGGCCCGAGAACGAGACCTCCACCGTGGCCGGAGTGATCCGGAGCATCAGCATGGCTTCGAAGGCGGGGGCACCAGCGTCCGCCGAGCCGGGTGCCGCATAGTCGACGTGGAGACGGAGGCTGACGCCGTCGTCGTCCTTCAGTTCCGCAAGGTCCCGGACCGACGGCGCAAAGGTGCGCCATTCGTGGTCCCGCACCACCGCTTTG
The DNA here is from genome assembly GCF_018613775.1 of Arthrobacter sp. ISL-69. NCBI lineage: Bacteria > Bacillati > Actinomycetota > Actinomycetes > Micrococcales > Micrococcaceae > Arthrobacter > Arthrobacter sp. ISL-69. The sequence continues at coordinate 39,875 of NZ_JAGGPO010000019.1, read as the reverse complement.
ATGGCACGAAGCACGGGCCTGCCGCCGTAGCTGATGTTCGCCAGTTCGTCCCCCACCAGCTCCGCCGTCCAGACGCCCACGGCGAGCTTCCGGATCTGCGGATCAAGGCGCCGTTCGAGCGCGGGGCGCTGGTCGGAAACCGCCTGGGCGGACAGTGTTGCGGAGTGCAGTGTTGCGGAGTGCTCGGTAGTCACGGAAAGCTGCTCTCTGGTGGCTGGTGACTGCACCCAGCTGACCCAGGGCGGTCCTGTCGCCTTGACGATATCGGATGGGGCGCGGCGGCTCAATGGCCGTCCGCCACTGGTTACTGCGCGGCGTCGTACCCGGCCAGCAGACGGCGCGAGGCTGTAGTCATATGGGAGGCCATGGCCTTCGTGACTGCTTCGGCATCATGCGATTCGAGCGCCTCGAAAATTGCCCGGTGCTCTGCGAGCGCGGCGGCAGCGTGCCCTTCATCCGTCAGAGCACGGTCAACCCAGATCCGCAGCAGCGAGCGGATGCTCTGCAGAAGCTCCTGCAGTACCTGGTTTCCGGAACTGGTGGCGATTTCCTTGTGGAAGGCGGCGTCGGCCTCCACGAATGCTGCCAGATGGTCCAGGTTCTTTTCCATGGCGTCGAGGTTGGCACGCATGCGCCCCAGTGCCTCGTCCGAGATCCTGGCCGCCGCAAGCTGCCCGGCCTGAACCTCCAGGCCGCTCCGCAGCTCAACCAGCTCACGCGTCCTCGGCTCACCCAGCATGAGCCCCCAGCTGAGGGTCCGCGGCAGGAGCTCGGAGACGCCGTCGCGCAGGTACGTCCCCGACCCCGGGCGGACGATCACGATGCCCAGGATTTCCAGGGCGGCCAGCGCTTCGCGGACCGCCGAGCGGCCCACCCCGAGCGAAGCAGCCAGCTGGCGCTCGGCAGGAAGGCGGGTGCCGGCGGCGATGTCACCGCTGGTGAAGTAGGCCATCAGCCTCTCGGCCACCTCGGAGACGACAGAACCCTGCCCCATGGAACCGAGCGCGGCGCTGATTTTGGCCGTCGAGGCGGCGGAGTTTGCTGACACAGTCTCAGCGTAGCAACCGGACGCGGCCATTCAGGGCCTCCAGGTCCCAAAAAATAAATCAGTCAACCGGTTGACCAATTTATCGATTCGGGCTTATGGTGGAAGTCACAGGCCTAGCCCCCCACCTTGATACCCACACCCGGCGCTAAGCCTCGAAACCAGCCCCACGCCTCCAGCGCAGGATGCGGCCGGGACATCAACATCTAGGAGTCAACGTGGACACCACACAATCGGTGGTCGAAAAATCTGCAATCAGGAAAGTGGCGATCCGGCTGGTGCCGTTCGTTGCCCTGATGTTCTTCATCAACTACCTGGACCGGACGGCCATTTCGTTCGCCGGCCCCAACGGCATGAACACCGACCTGGCCCTCTCTGCGGCGCAGTTCGGCTTCGCGTCCGGCGTCTTCTTCATCGGCTACATCCTGCTCGAGATACCCAGCAACCTGGCACTGCACAAGTTCGGCGCCCGCCGCTGGCTGGCCCGGATCATGGTCAGCTGGGGCATCGTGTCCCTGCTGTTCACCTGGGTGGGCAGCGTGGAGCACCTCTACATCCTGCGCTTCATCCTGGGCGTGGCCGAGGCCGGATTCTTCCCCGGCGCCATCCTCTTCCTCAGCCTCTGGGTTCCGTCCCGGCACCGCAGCAAGATCCTTGCCCTCTTCTACTTGGCGCAGCCGCTGACCACCGTCATTGGTGCCCCGCTGGCCGGCCTCCTCATCCAGCAGCACGGCCTCTTCGGCCTCTCCGGCTGGCGCGTAATGTTCCTCGGCGTAGCGCTCCCGGCCATCATCGTCGGCGTCATCGCCTGGTTCTACCTCGCTGACTCCCCCGCGAAAGCCAAGTGGCTCACCGCCGAGGAAAAAACCTGGCTGACCGGCGCCCTGGAGACCGAAAAGAAGGCGACCACCGCCAGCAACAAGCACGTCAGCGTCCGCACCGTCTTCGGCAACGGCAGGGTCTGGATGCTCTCGGCCATCTACTTCGGCTTCATCTACGGCCTGTACGCCCTCGGATTCTTCCTGCCGACCATCATCGCCGGTTTCGAAGGCATCTACGGCACCAAGTTCGATGTGCTCCAGAAGGGCCTCATCACCGCCATCCCGTACCTGCCGGCGGCGTTCGCCCTGTACTTCTGGTCCAAGGACGCCACCAAACGCGGCGTCAAGACCTGGCACATCGCCCTTCCGGCCCTCATCGGCGGCCTGAGCATCCCGCTGGCCCTGTTCGCCGGCTCGCCGGCCGCCACGATCGCCGTCATCACCATCACGGCTATGTCCATCTTCGCCGCACTGCCCAACTTCTGGACCGTTCCCACCCAGTTCCTCACCGGCGCAGCAGCCGCCGCCGGCATCGCCCTGATCAACACCGTGGGCAACCTGGCCGGCTTCAGCGCCGGCTACGTCACCGGCTGGCTCAAGGACCTGACCGGCGGGTACACGGTGCCGATGTTCGTCGTCGGCGGCTTTATGCTCCTGTCCTCCATCCTCATGGTGGCGCTGAGCCGCTCCGGCAAGGTCAGCGAAGGCATCCCGGCTGAAGCCCTGGACCCCGCGGGGGCCGGACACCACGCCGAGCCGTAACAGACCCGGAGGCGTCCCCCTTGCCCGGGGACGCCTCCGCACCAACCCAACAACCCGGTGGTCGAGCCACCGGAGCGAGCAATAACTCCAGGAGCTTTCCCATGACCCGCCTGTTCAATGAACCAGCAGCTTTCGCTGACGAGATGATCGAAGGCTTCGTCGCCTCCCACGGCCGCTGGGTAAAGCGCGTCTCCGGCGGCGTTGTCCGCAACACCCAGAGCACCCCGGATACCGTGGCGCTGGTGATCGGCGGCGGATCCGGCCACTACCCGGCCTTCGCCGGCCTCGTCGGCCAGGGCCTGGCCCACGGCGCAGCCATGGGCAACCTCTTCGCCTCTCCCTCCGCCCAGCAGGTCTACAACGTGGCCAAAGCCGCCAACAACGGCGCCGGCGTCCTGCTGGGCTACGGAAACTACGCCGGCGACGTCCTGCACTTCAACCAGGCTCAGGACCGCCTCCGCAAGGAAGGCATCAACTGCCGCAGCATCGCCGTCACCGACGACGTCTCCTCCGCCCCGCTGGCCGAACGCACCAAACGCCGCGGCATCGCCGGCGACCTCACCGTCTTCAAGGTGGCCGCCGCAGCCGCCGAGGCCGGCTACCCCATGGACGACGTCGCCGCCGTCGCGGAGCGGGCCAACGACCGTACACGTTCCTTCGGCGTGGCCTTCACCGGCTGCACCCTGCCCGGCGCGGATCACCCGCTGTTCTCCGTTCCCGAGGGCCGGATGGCGGTTGGCATGGGCATCCACGGCGAACCCGGCATCGGCGAAACGGACATCCCGACGGCGGATGAACTCGCCGAGCTGCTGGTCGCCAAGCTCCTCACCGAAATACCAGACGGCATCACCCTCGCAAAGGGTTCAGCCGGCGCGCGCGTGGTGCCCATCCTCAACGGCCTGGGCAGCGTCAAGTACGAAGAGCTCTTCGTGGTCTACCGCCGCGTCGCCCAGCTCCTCGCCGAGGCCGGCCTGGAGGCGGTGGACCCGCAGGTGGGCGAACTCGTCACCAGCTTCGACATGGCCGGCACCTCCCTCACCCTCTTCTGGCTCGACGACGAACTCGAGACACTCTGGAACGCCCCCGCCGACGCCCCCGCCTTCCGCCGCGGTGCAGTCACCGCGGCGGCCCTGGACGCCGGCGGCGGCGGCGAGATTGCCGACGTCGAACTCTCCATCCCTGACGCCGCAGACGAGTCCCGCGCCGGCGCCGTCCGGGTCCTCGCCGCGCTCGGCGCCGCGAAAGACGTGGTGGTCGCCAACGCCGATGAACTCGGCCGGATCGATGCGATCGCCGGCGACGGCGACCACGGCATCGGCATGGAACGCGGCGTCCGCGCCGCCGTCGAATCCGCAACGGACGCCGTCGCCCGCGGCGCCGGGACCGCCACAACGCTCTACTTCGCCGGGGACGCCTGGGCGGACAAGGCCGGCGGCACCTCCGGCGCCCTCTGGGGCATGGCCCTGCGGGCCGTCGGTGACGCCGTGGGCGACACCAAAGCCCCCGACGCCGAAGCTGTCGCCGCCGGAGTCGCCGGCGCTGCGGCCGCGATCATGGACTTCGGCAAGGCCAAGCCCGGGGACAAGACCCTGGTGGATGTCCTCGTCCCGTTCCGCGACGCCCTGGCAGCCGGCGTGAATGCCGGGCGGTCCCTCACCGACGCCTGGGGCGCCGCCGCGACCGTCGCCCAGCAGGCCGCAGAAGACACCGCCCAGCTGCTGCCCCTCATGGGCCGCGCCCGCCCGCACGCCGAGAAGAGCCTCGGCACTCCCGACGCGGGAGCGGTGTCCATGGCACTGATCGTCCGGGCCATCCACAACACCCTCATCGAACAGACATCTATTAAGGAGAAAGCATGAGCGCCAAACTGCGCCTGGTCATCGGAGCCGACGACGCCGGATTCGAGTACAAGGAAGCCCTGAAGGCTGATCTTGAGGCCTCCGATCTGGTTGAATCCGTGACCGATGTCGGGGTGGATGCCACCAGCCACACCCCCTACCCGTCCGTGGCCATCGCCGCCGCCGAACTGATTGCCGCCGGCAAGGCCGACCGTGCCCTGCTGATCTGCGGCACCGGGCTCGGCGTGGCCATCGCCGCGAACAAGGTCCCCGGCGTCCGCGCCGTCACCGCGCACGACAGTTTCTCGGTGGAACGCTCCGTGCTGAGCAACAACGCCCAGGTCCTCACCTTCGGCCAGCGCGTCGTCGGACTGGAACTGGCCCGCCGGCTCGCCCGCGAATGGCTTACCTACACCTTTGACGAGACCTCCGCCTCGGCCGAAAAGGTCACCCTGATTAAGGACTATGAAGGTGTCACTTCCCGCTAAGACAGCAACACAACCGAAGGCCATAATCGGCGTCAGCCTGAAGATGTACTTCGGCTACCAGCGCACGCTCGAATACTGCCGCGAAGTTGCCACCATTGCGTTCGCGCACCCGGCGGTCCAGAACGGCGACATCGAACTATTCGTGCTGCCCACCCTGCCGGTACTGCCCGAAGCGGCCCGCATCCTCGGAACCGCAGGGGCAGCCGCCGGCGCCCAGGACATCTTCTGGGAAGACGAAGGACCCTACACCGGCGAGGTCGGCGGCAAGACCGTTGCCGAACTGGGCGGCAAGTACGCAGAAGTGGGCCACGCCGAACGCCGCCGGATCTTCGGCGAGGACGACAGGATCATCGGGCTCAAGACCGCCGCGGCGTACCGCAACGGCCTGACCCCCGTCCTGTGTGTCGGCGAGCTGGTGCAGGGCTCCGTGGAGGAGGCCGTCACCCTCTGCAGCGCCGAGATCGACGCGGCCGTGGTTCGTGCCCAGTCTGTCGGACCCGCCGGCCGGACCATCGTGGCCTACGAGCCGCAGTGGGCCATCGGCGCACCCGAACCCGCCACCCCGCAGTACATCAGTGCCGTCATCGCGGGGCTGGATGCGCACCTTCGCTCCCTGCCCGGGCAGGCCGGGAGCCGGGTCATTTACGGCGGCAGCGCCGGCCCCGGCCTGATCAGCCAGCTCGACATGTCCGTCGCCGGGCTGTTCCTGGGCCGCTTCGCCCACGATCCGAAGGCGCTCAAGGCCATCCTGGACGAGGCAGCCGCACGGCTTGCCGCGAACAAGGCGGCCGCATGAGCCGCCTCGGCCAGGGCTCAAGAGTTGAATTGGGCTCACGGATTGGATTGAGCAGCTACGCGTTCTTCTGGCAGCTCTCGGACCAGGTCTCCGAGCCGCTGAGTATCCACCAGGCACTGGAGCGGACCGCGGCCCTGGGCGTGGAGCTCTTCCAGATCTGCGACTACGCCCCGCTGGAATCCATGACCGAGACGGAACTCGAAGCCGTGCGGGCCACCGCGGACCGCCTCGGCGTCGCGCTGGAACTGGGCACCAAGGGCATCCGCCCGGAGCACCTGCGCAAGTTCCTGCACATCGCCGGGATCCTCGAATCTCCCCTGCTGCGGACCATGTTCAACGTCCCGGGCCACACCCCGACGGCGGACGAGGCGGTAGCAATCTTCACCGAGGTCCTGCCGGAATTCGAGGCAGCCGGGGTGAAGATCGCGGTGGAAACCTACGAGCAGGTCCCCACCGCCCGGATCCTGGACGTGATCCGCCGCGTGGACAGCCCGTACCTGGGCATCTGCAGCGACCCGGCCAACACGGTCGCGGCGCTGGAGATGCCGCGTGAGGTGATTGACGCCATCGCGCCGTACGTCCTGAACATGCACATCAAAGACTTTGCGTTCAGCCGCAAGGAGGGGTGGGTCGGGTTCACGTACTCCGGCGCGCCCCTCGGCGAGGGCCTTCTCGACTATGACTACATGGCCGGGAAGTTTCAGCCCAAAGAGAGAAACATCAACCAGATCGTCGAACACTGGCTGCCGTGGCAGGACTCCGAGGCGGAAACCATCCGCCTCGAAACCCAGTGGACCCAGCAAAGCATCGATTTCCTAAGGAGCAAGTGAAATGTCAGCAGAACAATTGACCGTCGCCGTCATCGGAGCCGGTGGCAAAATGGGAATGCGCGTTTCCCGGAACCTCCGGAAGAGTGCCCACACCGTCTTCTACAGCGAGAACTCCTCCGCCGGCCAGGACCGCATCCGCGCCGAAGGCCGCGACATCACCTCCACGGACGACGCCGTCAAGGGCGCCGATGTGGTGATCCTCGCCGTCCCGGACACCGTCCTGGGCATTGTGTCCGAAGGCGTGGTCCCCCAGATGAAGGCCGGCGCGATCCTGCTCACCCTGGACCCGGCCGCCGCCTACGCCGGGCTGCTGGCCAGGCGCGACGACGTGGTCCAGGCCGTGGCGCACCCGTGCCACCCGTCCGTGTTCCTGGAGCGCACCACCAAGGAGGAATGGGCCGACACCTTCGGCGGCGAAGGCGCCCCGCAGAACGTGGTTGCCGCGATCGACGAGGACGCACCGGTAGCGACCCGCGATTCGGCCGAGGCCGTCATCCGCACGATCTACGCACCCGTCATCGACGTGCACTGGGTCACCGTGAAGCAGTTGGCCATCCTCGAGCCCACGCTGGTGGAGACCGTGGCCTGCATGATCGGCACCCTGCTCAACGAGGCGCTGCACGAGACCGTGCACACTGCCGGCGTCCCGGAGGAAGCCGCCAAGGCCATGCTGTTCGGCCACGTGCAGATCGCGCTGACCAACGCCCTCCGTGGCTCCAATCCGTTCTCCGAGGCGTGCGAAATCGCCATCCAGTACGGCAAGGACACCATCATCAAGGACGACTGGAAGAAGATCTTCGACGACTCTGAACTGGACGGCGTCATCGCCAAAATGCTCAAGCTCGACGCCGTCAAGCGCTAGGCGATTTGGCCCCGTCAGGGGCCGCAGCCCCGCCAGGGGGGGCTTAAAACAGGCTGTCCCGCAGGGGTTCGGTGAACCCGAAACCCTGCGGGACAAATGCCTGACATCTTACGTTTTTTGACACCGCCGGTAGACTGGTCTGTGGCCAACCGGCAATCAGTATAGAGAAAGTCCTGCAATGAGCTCAGCCATCATGGAATCCCAGACCAGCAATGTCCGATCGATCCGCCTGACGTTTGCGACCGCCGAAGAGCTTCACGACGGCCTGGAGAACGCCGTCCAGGAACTCATCGAAGCCGCCGTCGAGGACGGTAACTGCGGTATCCGCGTTACCCGCCACGAGCCCGGCACCTTCACTGTGGCCCTGGACGACTCCGTGCCGTTCGGTGAGACCTACGAGGACATCGCCGCTTAACTCCTGCGGCTCATGTCCTGCGGACTTGTACGCCGTCGGATTTCATAAACAGCTGGTTTTCCGACGGGCTTGAAGGCACCAGCCAGAGCACGTTTCCACTCACGGAAACTTCCTCAACTTCACCGGCAGCCACCACATGCGCGTGCTTGAGGATTTCGACCCGCTCGCCTGCTTTGAGGCTCCTCCAGTCGGAAACCGTGGCAGCAAATGCCATCCGCCTGGACAGAACCGTCCCCCGTGCTTTCATTGAACTTCTACCCCTTTGTATATGTTCGTTTGCCACAACATCGTTGGTGTGGGCTTCATCACTACATCTTTAGTTCTACTACAATTCCCGGGCCCCCGCCCGTTGTGTCGCAAAGTGTTGCGGGGGCGCCGGGAATTTGTCATTTGTGATGCACAATATTCATTTTTAGGCCAGAATTCCGACGGCGGATTCGGCTGCCGCACGGACCTCGCCTGACGCGACGAGCCGGTCTGCGGCCTCCAGTTCCGGCGACAGGAACCTGTCGGTCCCCGGACCGTCCACCACGTTGCGAAGTGCCGCGATGACGGCCGTGCCGGCCGGTCCCGGAGTCAGTTCCCCTCCGGACAGCTGGGTCCGCATGTCGATGGCCCGTGCCGAGGTCACCAGTTCGATGGCCAGGACGCGGCGCAGGTTCTCCACGGCCTTCCTCAGCTTGCGCGCTGCGTGCCAGCCCATGGACACGTGGTCCTCCTGCATGGCGGAGCTCGGGATGGAATCCACCGAGGCCGGGACGGCGAGCCGTTTGTTGTCGGAGACGAGCCCTGCCTGCGTGTACTGCGCAATCATCAGGCCGGAGTCCACCCCGGGATCCGCGGCCAGGAAGGCCGGCAGCCCGTGTGAACGCGCCGGGTCCAGCATGCGGTCCGTGCGGCGTTCCGCGATGGAGCTCAAATCCGCCACGGTGATCGCCAGGAAGTCCAGGACATACGCCACGGGGGCGCCGTGGAAATTGCCGTTGGAGCTGACCCGGCCGTCCGGCAGGACCACGGGGTTGTCGATGGCTGCGGCGAGCTCACGCGAGGCGACGAGCGCCGCGTGGTCCACCGTGTCGCGGACGGCACCGGCCACTTGGGGTGCGCAGCGCAGTGAATACGCGTCCTGCACCTTGGTGTCGTTGATGCGGTGCGACGCCACGATCGGGGAATCGGACAGTACCCGCAGCATGTTGTCGGCGCTGGCGGCCTGGCCCGGGTGCGGGCGGAGCGCGGCGTGCAGCTCGGGGAGGAACACCTGGTCCGTGCCGAGCAGCGCCTCGACGCTGAGCGCGGCGGTGATGTCCGCCGTCGTGAGCAGCTGGCGGATGTCCGCGATGGCCATCAGCAGCATGCCGAGCATGCCCTCAGTGCCGTTGACGAGCGCCAGTCCTTCCTTCTCCGCGAGCGTGACGGGTTCGATCCCGTGCTCGGCCAGCAGTACAGCGACAGGTTCCTCGCCGCGCCCACCGTAGGTCGTGCCGTCCGGACCGGAGGCTTCACCCTCGCCCATCAGCACCAGGGCGCAGTGGGACAGCGGGGCGAGGTCGCCGGAGCAGCCGAGCGAGCCGTATTCGCGGACCACCGGCGTGATGCCGGCGTTGAGCACGTCCACCATGGTCTGCAGGACGACGGGCCGGACACCCGTGCGGCCGGAGGCGAGGGTCTTGGCGCGCAGGAACATGATGCAGCGGACTACTTCACGCTCCACGGCCGGGCCCATGCCGGCGGCGTGGCTGCGGATCAGTGACTTCTGCAGCTGGGTGCGCAGCTCGTTGGGGATGTGCCGGTTGGCCAGGGCCCCGAAGCCGGTGGATATGCCGTAGGCGGGAACCTCGCTGTGGGCGAGGTCGTCGATGTGGGCGCGGACCTTGGCAACTGTGTCCAGGGCTTCCTGGGAGATGGTCACCTTTGCGTCGTGGCGGGCGACGGCGACAACGTCCTCGGGGGTCACGCCGCTGGAGCCGAGGGTGACGGTGAGCGGTGCTTGCGTTATTACAGTCACTTTGCAGTTCCTTCGTTCATGGGGATGCGGACGCCGCGTTCTTTGGCGACGTCGAGGGCGCGGTCGTAGCCGGCGTCTGCGTGGCGGATGACGCCCATGCCGGGGTCGTTGGTGAGGAGGCGTTCGAGTTTTTGCGCGGCGAGGTCGGTGCCGTCGGCAACGGAGACCTGGCCGGCGTGGATGGAGCGGCCGATGCCGACGCCGCCGCCGTGGTGGATCGAGACCCAGGTGGCGCCGGAGGCGGTGTTCAGCAGGGCGTTCAGCAGCGGCCAGTCAGCGATGGCGTCGGAGCCGTCGGCCATTGCTTCGGTCTCCCGGTACGGGGAGGCCACGGAGCCGGAGTCGAGGTGGTCCCGGCCGATCACGATGGGGGCCTTGACTTTGCCGTCCTTGACGAGCTGGTTGAACAGCAGCCCGGCTTTGGCGCGTTCGCCGTAGCCGAGCCAGCAGATCCTCGCCGGCAGGCCCTCGAACTCCACGCGCTCGGCGGCGGCGTCGAGCCACTTGTGCAGGTGCGTGTTCTCCGGGAAGAGCTCCTTGATCGCCGCATCGGTCACGGCGATGTCCTCGGGGTCCCCGGAGAGCGCGACCCAGCGGAACGGGCCCAGGCCCTCGCAGAACAGCGGCCGGATGTAGGCCGGGACGAAGCCGGGGAACTCGAACGCCCGGTCATAGCCGCCCGTGCGGGCCTCGTCGCGGATGGAGTTCCCGTAGTCGAAGACCTCGGAGCCGGCGTCCTGGAACCCGACCATGGCCTGGACCTGCTTCGCCATGGAGGCCTGGGCCTTCTTGGTGAACCCTTCCGGGTCCGCAGCGGCCTCGGTGTGCCATTCGTCCACGCTGATGCCCTCGGGCAGGTAGGAGAGCGGGTCGTGCGCACTGGTCTGGTCGGTGACGACGTCGATGCTCAGCTCGCCTGCCTGGTGGCGGCGCAGGAGTTCGGGGAAGACCTCCGCGGCGTTGCCCACATAGCCCACGGACCAGCCGCGGCGCTCGTCCTTGGCCTGCTGGACCTTGGCGATGGCGGTGTCGAGGTCGGTTTCGACCTCGTCGAGGTAGCGTTTGCCGACGCGGCGGCGCAGCCGGGTCTCGTCGACGTCCACGATCAGGCACGCCCCGTCGTTCAGGGTCACCGCGAGCGGCTGCGCCCCGCCCATGCCGCCGCAGCCGCCGGTCAGGGTCAGGGTCCCGGCGAGGGGTCCTTCGGTTCCCGTGCTGGGAGCCATGCGGCCTTCGCCCTGGAGCTTGCGCCCGACCGCGGCAAAGGTTTCGTAGGTGCCCTGCAGGATGCCCTGGGTGCCGATGTAGATCCAGGACCCGGCAGTCATCTGCCCGTACATCATCAGGCCCTCGGCCTCGAGCCGGCGGAACTCGGGCCAGTTCGCCCAGTCCCCGACAAGGTTCGAGTTCGCCAGCAGCACCCGCGGCGCCCATTCGTTGGTGCGGAACACCCCGACCGGCTTCCCGGACTGGACCAGCAGGGTCTCGTCCTTCTCCATCGTCTCCAGGGTGCGGGTGATCGCATCAAACGCGGCCCAGGACCGGACCGCGCGGCCGGTGCCGCCGTAAACCACCAGGTCATCGGGACGCTCGGCGACCTCGGGATCGAGGTTGTTCATCAGCATCCGCAGCGGGGCTTCGGTCTGCCAGGACTTGGCGGTGAGCTCGGTACCGCGGGCTGCTTTGACCGGGCGGGCACCGGTAGTGAAATCGGCGGGTGCCATGAGGGGCTCCTTCGTGTGCTTGGTGATTGGTGATGGTGGTTCGGGAGGAATGAGGTTCTGTATCCACTAAAGCCTGTCCGGACGGGCGGAAACAGGGCCTGCCGGCGAGTGCTGTCCGGGATTCCAGACGCGCCCGCCCTCCCCCAACTAGCTCGCAGTTAACGTCGCGAAAAGCCGGTTTGACGACGTTTAGTGCCAGTCAGTCGGGCAGGAAATTACTGGGCGGGGCGGCCGTGGATGCGCACGGAGAGTTCGTCCGCCACTTTCCGGATGCGGGCGGCGAGGGCGGGCCACTGGTCCGCCGGGAGCTTGTCCTCGAGGAAGGTCACGGCGACCGCCGCCGTCGGCCATCCGACGTGGTCCGTCACGGCGGCCGCAACCGAGCCGAAGCCGGGGGTTACCTCGCCGTGTTCGGTGGCGTAGCCGCGCTGCCGGACCTGGTCCAAATGCGAGGACAGCGCCGAGTACTTCATGATGGCGCCTTCCACCTCATGCCGGGCTGAGAAGGCCGCGGCATTCGGGTACAGCGCGCGGACCTGCGATTTGGGCAGGGCCGCGAGGATGGCCCGCCCGCTGGCGGTGAGGTGGCTGGGCAGCCGGACGCCGACGTCGGTCACCAGGGACGGGCGGTTCTTGGCGCGCTCCTCCACGATGTACAGCACGTCGCGGCCATGGAGCACCGCCAGGTGCGCGCTTTCACCAATGACGTCCACCAGCGAGGCGAGCATCGGCCGGCCAATCCTGGACAGCGGTTCCTGGCGCGAATAGGCGGAGCTGAGTTCGAAGGCGCTGATGCCCAGCCCGTACCGCTGCTCCTCATGCAGGTGCATCACGAAGCCGTTTGCCTCCATAACCCCCAGCAGGTGGTAGACGCTTGAGCGCGGCAGGCCCAGCGCGGTGGCGATGTTCGACGCCGCCATGGGACCGCGCTTGGAGGCCAGCAGTTTGAGGATGCGCAGGGTGTTTTCTGCCGCCGGAACTTTCGACGTCACCTTTGCTGCCGTCTTTGACGCCACCCGTACGGGCGCCTCGTCATCGGCCATGCCGTCCTCCATCGTTCGCGGGCGGACCCTTCGACTAATGATGGGCAGGTGTCCGGTATCCCGTACTTAAGCGTGCGCCCTGGAGGAGCCTCCCTACACGCCATCGAACCACATAGCTGTCCGGGATACCAGACGTTCGCTCAGGGAAGGCGCGGCCGGTGCTTCGATGGAGGTCACGGACCGTTGCCGCGCCGCCGTGGCGGCCAAAGCATAAGTGTGGGGAACGCAGCTATGACCAAACCGTTGGCAGGACAAGTCGCCCTGGTCGCCGGGGCCACCCGCGGAGCAGGACGCGGCACCGCCGTCGCGCTCGGAGAAGCCGGGGCCACCGTGTACTGCACCGGACGCAGCACCCAGGGCCAAAGGTCAGATTACGGCCGGCCGGAGACTATCGAGGACACTGCCGTGCAGGTCACGGCCGCTGGCGGGGTGGGCATCGCCGCCGGTGTGGACCACCTGGATCCGGCGGCGGTGGAGTCGCTCGTGCAGCGGATCGACGACGAACAAGGGCGCCTGGACATCCTGGTCAACGACATCTGGGGCGGGGAAAACCTCATCGAATGGGACACTCCGGTGTGGTCGCACAATCTGGGCTCCGGCCTGCGGATGCTGCATACCGCTGTCGATACGCACCTGATCACCAGCCACTTCGCGCTGCCGCTGCTGATCCGGAATCCCGGCGGTCTGGTGGTGGAAATGACCGACGGCACCCGCGAATACAACGCGGACCATTACCGGGTCTCGACGTTCTACGACCAGGCCAAGAACGCGGTGCTGCGGCTTGCCTTCAGCCAGGCGGAGGAACTGAAGCCGTTCGGCTGCACTGCGGTGGCGCTCACGCCGGGCTGGATGCGCTCCGAAATGATGCTGGAGCATTTCGGCGTCTCGGAAGCCAACTGGCGGGACGCCGCGGCCGCACAGCCCCACTTCGCCGCAATCTCCGAGAGCACGCGCTTCGTGGGCCGCGCCGCGGCAGCCCTGGCGGCGGACCCTGACGTAAACCGGCGCACCGGCGGCTCCTTCTCGTCCGGCGGCCTGGCGCTGGAGTACGGCTTCACCGACACCGACGGCTCGCGCCCGGACTGCTGGCGTTATCTGGTAGAGGTCCAAGAGGCCGGACGCCCGGCTGACGCCACCGGCTACCGCTGAGGCTCTGTCAAGCCGCTGCCCGTGCGGGCGCGGCGCAATCCTGGGAGTCCTCGCGGGTCTCGGACCATCAGAACCGCCGCGGAGCCCACCAGCCAACGCCGCGACGGAAGCCTCCACGGCCTCCAACGCCCCCGCCACGGCACTGCCTTCCATTCCCACAGCATCCCAGGAGGCACTGACATTTTTCATGCGGCGGCGGGGCCGCAACTGTCCGTTCGCGCAAGAATTCCGGAACCGAACAGTCTGGAATGAAAGACACCAAAGCGCCGTGAGTCTCATCACGGACGGCGCGAAAGTGGTCTGCTGGATAGCGATCCCCCTCCCAATGACGAGAAGGTATTCGCATGCAACAAGCCCCAACAGCAACGAAACCGGCCCCTGCCGGAAAGTCCGGCGGCACCGGCGCGTCCGGCGCGGTCGGCGCCGCCGTCGACACCGTCCTGAACCGCGGACTCAATGTCCGGCACATCCGCTTCATGGCCCTCGGATCGGCCATCGGCACGGGGCTCTTCTATGGATCGGCCTCCGCCATCCAGAAGGCCGGCCCGGCGGTACTCCTCGCGTACATGATCGGCGGCGCGGCCGTGTTCATGGTGATGCGGGCACTCGGCGAGATGGCCGTACGGCACCCCGTTTCCGGTTCCTTTGGCCAGTACGCCAGCCGCTACCTCGGCCCGCTTGCCGGCTTCGTGACCGGCTGGACGTATGTCTTCGAGATGGCGATCGTTGCCATCGCGGACGTCACCGCCTTCAGCATCTATATGGGGTTCTGGTTCCCGGAAGTGGAGCGGTGGATCTGGGTCCTGGCCATCATCTTCTTCCTGGCGGCCCTGAACCTGCTCAGCGTCAAGGTCTTCGGCGAGCTGGAGTTCTGGTTCTCACTGATCAAGGTGGTGGCCATCATCGCCATGATCGCCGGCGGCGCCGCCATCATCATCTTCGGCTTCCAGGCCGGCGGGGCAACAGTGGCCCCGGGTGTCGGCAACCTCGTGGAGCACGGGGGCCTGTTCCCCAACGGCTTCGAAGGGCTCCTGGCCTCGTTCGCCGTCGTGATGTTCGCCTTTGGCGGGATCGAGACCATCGGCGTCACGGCCGGCGAAGCGGCCGATCCCAAGAAGGTCATTCCCAAGGCAGTCAACACCGTCCCCGTGCGCGTGCTGCTGTTCTACGTTCTGACCCTGGCCGTACTGATGAGCCTGTTCCCGTGGAACGAAGTGGGCACCAACGGCAGCCCGTTCGTCCAGATCTTCAGCGGCCTCGGCATTCCGGCCGCCCCGCACATCCTCAACGCCGTGGTGATTACCGCGGCCCTGTCGGCCATCAACAGCGACATCTTTGGTGCCGGACGCATCCTCTTCGGGCTAGCCCGGCAGGGCCACGCACCCGCCAGCTTCGGCAAGGTCTCCCGCCACGGGGTGCCGTGGATGACCGTGGTGATGATGGCCGTCGTCCTGTTGGTGGGCGTGGTCCTGAATGCTGTCATGCCAAAGGACGTGTTCCTGCTGATCGCCTCGATCGCGACCTTCGCCACCGTCTGGGTGTGGGTAATGATCCTGGCATCCCATGTGGCAATGAAGCGCGAGATAGCACGCAAGGGCCTGCCGGCGTCGGAATTCCCGTCGCCCTGGTGGCCGGCGGCATCCATCCTGACCATCGCGTTCATGGCCATGGTGATCGTCATCCTGGGCGCCTTTGAAGACTCCCGGGTCGCCCTCTACGTGGGCGCTGTGTGGCTGGGAGTGCTCGTGCTGGCATACCGGCTGTGGGTCCGCGGCCACGGCCGTTCCCGTGCGGAACTGGTGGATGAGACGGCGTCGATCCCTGTGGTGGAAGCCCTGCGCTGACACGTGCCGGGCCACAACACCTGATGTGTCATCCGGCCGGAAGCCAGTCGACGTGCGAATCGTAGTCATACACACGGCACACCCGCCGGTCAGTCTGGGCCGGCCCGTCCAAGGGCCGTGTGGTGACGGAGATTTCGACGTCGTAGGACTCCAGGCCGGGACCCGCCGTTGACCGGTGCGGGATTCCGGCATACTCCACGGAAACCAGCGAGTAGGGCCGCGGCACAACAGTTCCGCTGACAATCCCGGAGTTGGCCGCGTCGCTCTGCAGGCGGCGGCTGCAGCTGTCCGTCACGCGCTGGACTGCCTGCGCATCGGGGGTTGCGCCGACCGGTTCGCTCGCGGGCGGCTGCTGCCCGGACGACGGCGGTGCAGCGGGCGGTGCAGCAGCGGAGGACGGCGGCTGGCCACCCGGCGGTTGGCCCGCCGTCGGCGTGGCTGCCGGACCCGGAGCTGTCGCCGCGGGGTCCGCCGTAGCCGGCGCCGGACCAGCGGGCCCCTCGGCAGTTGTCGCCTGAGCTGCGGGCGGGGTGAGCGGAGCTGCACCGCCCGCCGCCGTCCCGGCTCCGCCGGGGATCTGGGCCAGGCCCACCACAAGGGCCGCCATGGCGACGGTGGCAGCGGCAACTCCCACCTGCCCGGGAATCTTCCTGCCGGATGAATTTTTTCGCACAGCCGCCCCTAAGGACGTCGCGGGCCGTAGTCCCCGAGCGTAGGGCCGCGGCGGCGTGCCCGCACAGGTGCGCCCTACCTGTCTTTGCGGGCAGTCACTCAGGCCGCCGCCCGGTTGCCACCTGCCCTCCCGTCACGAAAGGGGCCAAGTAGTCCGGTAAAAATTTCGAGTGTCGGACGGTACAGAAGGGGTAGGAGTTACGCGTGCGACGCGTGGGGTTTGACTTTTAGAGTGGTCAGCAGGCGCAGACCGGACGATTTGAACCCATTGCCGCAGCATCCGGACCGCCTGCGAGTCCTGTTGGTCCAGGCACTGCAAAGGAGTGGTTTCGATGAAGGATCTTCGAGTCTCCCAGCCCGCCCTCCCCCGCGACAGGCGCCGCCTGATCTGCTGGCTCAACGACGCGGCCGAGAAGGTGCGCACGGCCTCGGTGCCGTTCAAGATCGGGGACGTTGTACTCGGTGATGACCCCTTCAACGGCCGCCGGCTCGGCGTGGTGGCTGTGATCCGCGGTACGTCGCTTGGCCTGCGGACGTCGGCCGACGCCCATCCCGACCTCGTTCCCGAGTTCGTCTACTACGACTACCGCCAGGTGAGGCGGCCGGACTAGCATCCGATCCGACAGACCGGCGGCGCTAGAATCAGGCATGGTTCCACTGAGCAATCTGCTGACGTTTGCCCTGGCCGCCGCCGTTCTGATCGCCGTTCCCGGGCCCAGTGTGCTGTTTGTGATCGGACGCAGCCTGGCCTTGGGCCGCAAGGGCGGCCTGCTGAGCGTCCTGGGAAACGCGCTCGGAATGATTCCCCAGATCGTTGCGGTGGCGCTCGGCGTCGGGGTTGCGCTGGCGCAGTCCGTGCTGCTCTTCACGATCGTGAAGTTCGCCGGCGCCGCGTACCTCGTTTTCCTCGGCATCCAGGCCATCAGGCACCGCGGGAGAAGCACGACGGCGGCCGATCCTTCGCGTTCCGCCTCCACTTTCCGGGTTCTCCGGGAAGGCTTCATTGTGGGTGCCACCAACCCGAAGTCACTGGTGTTTTTCGTGGCCGTGCTGCCGCAGTTCGTGGAATACACCTCCGGTGCAATCCCGCTGCAGCTGGCTATCCTGGGGGCGGTTTTCCTGCTGATCGCCCTGGTCTCCGACAGCATCTGGGCCCTCGTGGCAGGCACAGCCCGGCAGTGGTTCGCCCGCTCCCCCACGCGCATCTCGAGGCTCAGCACCACCGGCGGCGCCATGATGATCGCCCTGGGCGGGACCCTCGCTTTGACGGGCACCAAAAACTAACTCGCGACGCGACCATCCCGATCCAAGGGGGTTCCCTGCTTCAGCCGCTGGTTTTCAGCAGGTCGTTCATGTCGAACAGCCCTTCAAGGGGGGCCGCTGTGTCCGTCAATGGCTCGTCCGATCCGCCACCGCAGTTCTCGGCTGACTTCGAGTACTGCACCTGGCCGCCGTCCCGGACAATGACCTTTGAGGCGGTACCGCCCGTGCAGCCTGGCTTTGGTGCGGCAATATCGTGGGAACGCCCAGGCAGGGTGCCCGCCAATTCAATGACCTTTGCCCAGGTTTCGGCAGGCATCACGGCTGTTTCCTGTCGAAGCACGTCTCCGTAGGAATCCACGGTGATGCTGGCTTCCGTCGCCGATGCTTTGATGAGGTAGCTGCGGTGGTACCGAGGCGGGACGGAACTGTCACGGAAGTTGTACTCCACCGTGGTTTCCGCAGGATTCAGTTGAAGATCGGCGGGTGCTCCACAGGCGGTGGCCAGTCCGATACAGACAGCGGTAATGACAGCGAACGCGATGCGGCTACGCATGAATCCCCCTTTGGCGGCCGGACGTGTCATTAGCTTATCGGGAGCGTACGGGGGCCCAAGCCCGGCTTGGCTAGAGGTTAATTACCGGAATGTCGATGCTGGCACCGCTTTGCCCGGCCCAGAATCTCTTCAGCTCAGCCTCACGTGGCTGGATTATTTCCAGCTGGACGCCGATCCTGTCGCGGTAAGCCTCCAGCCGGTAGAGAGCCGCTTCGTCGTGGCCGGTTCTCAGACAACGCCATCGCGCCGATGCTGCCTTGATATTGGTGTCGATGTCCGACCAGCCGAGGCGTTCCGCCTGGTCCAGGGCGGCCAGGATCTTTGGCCTGTCCCGCCTCGGTGCTCGTACCTTGACGAAGTAATGGGACATACCCCAAAGGAGCAGCATGATTCCAACGAAGATACCGATTGTGATCAGGGTTTCCATAAGGCCGCGCCCCTTCATGAGACTAGGAATTGTTGCAAGGCTAGCGTTGGACCCTTCGCGACTGATATTCCGCCAGTTGGCCGGCTCGTCCTCCGCAGGCCCGTACGGATCCCTCATCGCGCGGTGAGCCGGTACACCGACACGTGGCTGCGGGAATCTGCGGTGAATTCGCTGCGGTCCCAGTCCGCCCACCTGGATTCCAGCTCAAACCCGGCCAGCCGCGCCATCAGGTCGAGTTCGCTGGGCCAGATGTACCGGTGGGGTGTCCGACCGATCCGCGCCTCCCGGCCATCCGCCAGGTCCGGACCGAACCACACGTGGTGTGAGATGACGTGCTGGTGCAGCACGTCATAGGTATCAACCAGGAGATACCCGGGCTGGCTCACCTCCACGGTCCCGCCGTGTCCGGGTGGTAGCGAACGCAGCTGTGGCACCCAAAGCTCAATGACGAAGCTCCCGCCCGGTGCAAGGTGACGGGCAGCATTCTGGAAACACCGGACCTGTTCGTCCTGTGTCAGGAGGTTGGCGATGGTATTGAACACCAGGAACGCAAGCGAGAAGTTCCCGCCCGCCACTACCTCAGTCATGTCGCCCTGAACGACGGGAATGTGGTCCTCTCCGACCTTCTCCCGCAGGCGGGAGATCATCGCGTGAGACAGTTCTATGCCGCTGACCTGGACCCCCGCCTCGGAGAGTGGGATGGCGACACGACCAGTGCCAATGGCAAACTCAACGGCCGGACCGTCGCCCGCGAGCTCTGACAGGACCTCCACTGTGGGGCCCAGTACCTCGGGGGAGAACATTCCCTCTCCAGGCGTGTCGTACTGTTTCGCTGTGTCGTCGTCCCAGAGCTGTTGCTGGTTGATCATCCCGCCACTATGGCACCTGACCGCGCGCATCATCTACCGTCGGACGTCAGTCATTTCCCGCGCCGCCGGACCGGAAGCCGGCTAGCGCGCCGACCAGCCGCCGTCCATGGTGTAGCTGGCGCCGGTGACCATGCCGGCGTCGTTCGAGGCGAGCCAGGCGACCAGCGAGGCGACTTCCTCCGGCTCCACCAGCCGCTTGATGGCGGACTCGGTGAGCATGATCTGGGCCAGGACCTCGGACTCGGGGATGCCGTGAACCTTGGCCTGGTCTGCAATCTGCGCCTCCACCAGCGGCGTGCGGACGTAGCCGGGGTTGATGCAGTTGGACGTGACCCCGTGCTCCCCGCCCTCAAGCGCCGTCACCTTGCTCAGCCCTTCCAGGCCGTGCTTGGCGGAGACATACGCGCTTTTGAACGGGGAGGCACGGATTCCGTGCACCGAGGACAGGTTGATGATGCGGCCGAACCCGTTGGCATACATGTGGGGCAATGCCGCCCGGACCAGCAGGAACGGCGCCTCGAGCATCAGCGTGAGGATGCGCCTGAAGTCCGCGGGGTCGAAGTCCTGAATGGGGCTGATGCGCTGGATCCCGGCGTTGTTGACCAGGATGTCGCAGTCCAGGCTGAGGGTTCCCAATGCCTCGACATCCAGCAGGTCCACGGCCCAGGCGGTGCCGCCGACTTCATCGGCCAGGGCGGTGGCACCGGCTTCGTCAATATCCGCCACCACCACCTTCGCGCCCCGTGCCGCCAGTGCACGGACGCTCGCAGCGCCGATCCCGCTGGCGCCGCCGGTGACGAGGGCCTTGCGGCCGTTCAGAGTGTTTTCCATAATTCCAGCCCTACATTCCAGAAATTCGATACCAGCAAGAATCAGTGCAGTGACATCAGTCGGGACCCGGTTGGCTCAGCGGACGCCCGCGCCAACCAAGCGTTCGCGCTCGGCATCGGCCCGGTCCACGTCCTCGAGGGCGATGCCCTTTGTTTCCTTGAGGCTCAACACTGCCACCGTGGTGATGGCACACGCCATTACCAGGTAGATGGCGGTGGGCATCCATGATCCGGTGTCCTTGAGCCATTGGGTGGCCAGGAGCGGTGCCAGCGAACCGGCGAAGATCGAGGTGACCTGCGATCCCAGCGACACACCGGCGTAGCGCATCCTGGTGGGGAAAAGCTCAGCCATGATGGCCGGCTGGCCGGCGTACATGAACGCGTGCAGGCACAGGCCAATCGTCACGGCGAGGACGATGACCACGACGTTCTTCGTATCAAACATGGGGAAGGCGAAGAACGGCCAGGTTGCACCGGTGATGGCGCCGATGAGGTAGACGGGCTTCGCCCCAGCTGTCCACCAGCCGCCCCACCTGCGGAATGACCAGGAAGTGGATGACGTGGGCGATCAGCAGCGCCAGCAGGAGCGAGGACGTGTCGTACTTGTGGACGCTTTTGAGATAAACGATCGCGAAGCTAACCACCAGGTAGTACATGATGTTTTCGGCGAACCGGAGGCCCATGGCCTGCAGAATGCCCTTGGGGTACTTGCGGATGACCTCGAAGACGCCATAGCTGACGGCCTGTTCCTGCTCCAGCTGCGCCTTCGCTTCCAGGAAGATGGGCGACTCGGAGACGTTGGTGCGGATGTAGTATCCAACGAATACGATCACGGCGGAGAGCCAGAATGCCACGCGCCAGCCCCAGCTGAGGAAGTCGGCGCTGCTCAGGACGTTGGACATGATGAACAGGACCAGGATGGCCAGCAGGTTGCCCACCGGGACCGCGGACTGGGGCCAGCTGGACCAGAAGCCGCGGGACTTGTTCGGACTGTGCTCCGCGACAAGCAGCACGGCGCCGCCCCATTCGCCGCCCAGCGCGAATCCCTGGATGAAGCGCAGGAACACCAGCAGTGCCGGTGCGAGGTTGCCGATGTCGGCGAAGCCGGGAAGGCAGCCCATCAGGAAGGTGGACACGCCGATAATCACGATGGTGAGCTGCAGCGTGGGCTTGCGGCCGAGCTTGTCGCCGATCTGGCCGAAGACGATGCCGCCGAGCGGGCGGGCCACGAAGCCCACGGCGTAGGTGATGAAGGCCTGGATGATGCCGTCCAGCTCATTGCCGGTGGCGGGGAAGAAGTACTTTCCGAAAACCAGGGTTGCTGCGGTGGCGTAGAGGAAGAATTCGTACCATTCCACTACGGTGCCAACCATGGAGGCGGCGACGATTTTCTTGAGGCCGGCGCCCTTTGGGGCGGAAGCGGCGGGTGCTGCAGAGCGTTGTTCTACGCTCATCTTGGTTCTCCTTAGTGTCCACGTCGACACGTGTTGTGATCCACAGCACTGAATGGGCTCAAATGAGTATTGCCGCACAAACTCTGCGATTCAATGGCCAAACCGGCACCCCTTGTGTGCAGAATTGCAGATATGGATACTAATCCCGATGACCTGCTGGTCCTGCTGGCCGTCTCGCGGTCAGCCAAGTTCACGACGGCGGCGCAGGCCCTCGGTCTGAACCACACCACTGTGTCGCGCCGGATAGCTGCCCTGGAGAAGACCCTGGGCGGACGCGTCCTCTCCCGGGCGGCCGGCGGCTGGGAACTGACGGAACTCGGGGCGGAGGCCGTGCTGGTGGCCGAGCAGGTGGAAAATGCGGTGCGCAGCCTCGGCCAGCCGGGCCGGGCGCCGGATCCCATCACGGGCGTGGTCCGCATGACGGCCACGGACGGCTTCAGCGCCTACGTCGCCGCGCCCGCCATCGCACGGCTGCGGCGCAAGCATCCCGGGCTCAGCGTGGAGATCGTGACCGTGACCCGGAGGGCCCTGCAGCAGCGGTCCGGCCTGGACATCGAGGTGGTGGTGGGCGAGCCCCAGGTGCACCGCGCCGAGGCCTTCAAACTGGGCGAATATGTGCTGGGCATGTACGCCTCGCAGGCCTATCTGGCCGAAAACGGGACCCCTGCCACGGTGGAGGAACTGACGGAACATCCGCTGGTGTATTTCGTGGACTCCATGCTCCAGGTGGACGACCTCGATGCCCCTCGCAGGCTTGTTCCCGCCATGAAGGACGGCCTGAGTTCCACCAACGTGTTTGTCCATGTGGAGGCTACGCGCGCCGGGGCGGGCATCGGCTTCCTGCCGTGCTTCATGGGCGATCTGCACCTGGACCTGGTCCGACTGCTTCCGGACGCATTCTCCGAGCGGCTCCCCTACTGGATGGTCCTGCGTCCGGACTCCATGCGGAGGCCCGCCGTGGCGGCGGTGGTGCAGGCACTTCGTGACCAGACCGTGGAGCACCGCGAGGCCCTCCTGGGCCGGGGCTGACGGTCAGCGGCCGGGCGGTATATATTCGGACGGCCAGAGTCCGCGGCCCCCGCCGGGTCTCGAGGGACCGGGCATTGAAGGATCGAGGCCGTCACCATCGCGTCGGTGGAGGAGCACGCGGACTCCATTTCCCGGATCCTCCGCTTGGCGTTGCGCCTCCATCCTCCGGAGAACTATCCCGAGCACCTTCGGTCGGCCCTCAAATCGAGGGCGGTCATCGACGCAGCCGTTTCGCTGATCATGGTCCAGAACCGCTGCAGCCGGGATCAGGCGATGGAGCTCCTGCACCTGGCGGCATGTGCGACCGACACCAGGCTGCACACCATCGCCACGGACATCCTGTCCAGCGCCGAACTTCCCGGTGGGGGCGTCCGGCCAGAATGAAGAAACCCCCGCGCGAGTCCTGGGGACTCAAGCGCGGGGGCTTCTTTGCCCTCCGGTCTTGGGGGAAAGCGGAGAGCTTCCACAAACTTACAGCGGGCGCGGGGCCCACCGGGACAATAGTGGTCCTGAAAGCCCTTTCTTGAGGCAACTTTGTTCCTCCCGGGACTTTTGTTGCGGTGGCCTTGCGCCATTATTGCGGGAAGGACTCGGCGCCTAGTCCCCGGAGACCGATTCCGGTGGCGCCGGATCATGGCGGACGGGTGCGCCGGCAGCAAAGGCGCGCACCTTGGCGTCATCCCACATGTGGGCGGGGACACCTCCGCCCAGGAGCCTGCGGGCCAGCCGGGGATCGTCGTCGAACGGCTGGTCGCTGCCGGCCATCACCATGTTGCCGTAGCGCCGGCCCTTGAGCATGGCGGGGTCGGCGATGATGAGCGTGTGTTCGAACGTGGCCGCGATGCCGGCGGCATCCTCGCGGGCGTTTTTCAGGTCCGGGGCATCGCCGGAGTTCACCACATAGATGCCGCCGGGCGCCAGCACGCGCCTGGCATGTTCATTGAATTCCGCGGTGGTCAGCGGCCGGGGCGTCAGCGCGCCGGCAAACACATCGCGGATGATCAGGTCGCGGGTCTGCGGGGTCAGGGCCTCGGTAACCTCTCTCGCTTCCCCCACGCGCAGCCGCAGCAGCGGCGCCTTGGGCAGGTCGAACCAGCCGCGGACGTACTCGGCGAGCTTGCCGTCCAGTTCCACGACCACCTGGCGCGCCTCCGGATAGGCGGTGTGGAAATAACGGGCCAGCGAGCATGCTCCGCCGCCAAGGTGCAGGGCGCGCAGCTTGGGCCTGTTCTCCCGCGGCCACCGCGATTCCACCAGCGCGGACATCCACCGCATGTACTCGAAGTCGAGGAAAAGCGGGTCCGCCAGGTCGATGTGCGAGCTCATCACGCCGTTGATGCGCAGGAGCCAGCCATTCGAATTGTCCTGGTCCGCGATCAGTTCGCAGTCCCCCGTGTCGATGTAGTAGACGCCCTCAACCGGCCCGTCAGGGCGGGTTCCCTTCGGCACTTCCACCACTCCCGGCGTCGAACGTTCAGCGTTCCTGCCGGCAGCCCGGCCCTTACGCGCCACTTAGCCAGCCACCGTATTGCTCATGCCTCAACCCTAGTTGACCGGCGCCTCGCCGACCGCTGCGCCTTCACCGTTCCGGATCCGTTGCACGACGGCGGTGGTGGACAGGTCCGGTACGTAGTCCAGGATGGTCACAGTGCCGCCGAAGCGTTCCACCGCTTCCGTTTCGGCCAGCATTTCCGGGGTGTAGTCCCCGCCCTTCGCGTAGATCTCCGGCCGGAGCTTTTCGATCAGCGGGATGGGCGTGGGGGTATCGAACACCGTCACGTAGTCCACACAGCTGAGCGCCGCGATCACGCCGGCGCGGTCAGCCACCGAGTTGATGGGCCGGTCCGGCCCTTTCAGTCGGCGCACCGACGCATCACTGTTCAACGCCACCACCAGGACGTCCCCAAGTTGCTTGGCCTGGTTGAGGTACCGGGTGTGGCCGCGGTGCAGTACATCAAAGCACCCGTTGGTGAGCACAATCCGGCGGCCTTCGGCGCGATCGCCCTGGATATGGCGGGCGAGTTCGTCGGCGCTGAGGGCGGTGTCGGCGAAGCTTGCCAGGTGCCGGGTGAGGTCCGCCGAGCTGCAGACTGAGGTTCCCGGCTGGTGGACCACGACGTCCGCCGCAGCCTGGGCAAAGTCCACGCTGGTGCTGAGCGGCAGCGTGGCGGCACGGGCGAGCGTCAGGGCCGCCACGAACGTATCCCCGGCGCCGGAGGCCTGCTTCTCCGTGGCAGGCCTGGCCCAGGTGCGGTGCGAATCGCCGGCCGCGGGCAGCAACAGTGTTCCGTCGCGGTCCAGGGTGACCACGACGGCACGTGCTCCGGTGGCGTCGATGAGGTCCTCCCGGCGGGCCGCCATAACGGCCGGACGGTCGCTCCCGGAGGTGAACCGGATGCCCAGCAGCCGGGCCGCTTCCTGCGCGTTCGGCGTGACCAGATCCGGCCGGAGCGCCGCCCAAGGACAGGGATCGTGGGCATCCACCACGGCAAGCTGCGTGCCGGCCCTCCCCCCGAGCGCGTCAAGGAGGGCGCTCCGGACCGGACCTTGCAGGGCCCCCGTACCGTAGTCACAGACCACCACGGCGTCCTGGCCCCGGACAGCGGCCGGTAAGGACAACGCGAGCGCCGCCAATGCGTCCCGCGGGACCTTGGCGGCCACGTCGTCGAACCTCAGCAAAACCTGGCCCGCGCTGCTGATGCGGATTTTGGAGGTGGTGACCATGTCGGGATGCTCATGCAGGTGGCTGGTGTTCACTCCCGCGGCGCGGAGCTGCCGCCCCAGCTCCAGCCCGGCGTCGTCGCAGCCGATCAGTCCTGCGACCTGGACCTTTGCCCCCAATGCCGCCAGGTTCATGGCAGTGTTGGCCGCCCCGCCCGGAGCGAAAGTGCGCTTGCTGATGTCAACCACAGGAGCGGGGGCCTCGCGGCACAGACGGTCAATGGACCCGCTCCACCAGCCGTCCAGCATGACATCGCCGATGACCGTAACGGACGGCGCGAGGGCGGCAAGGCGGGCGGGTAGCCAGTCGGCCAGTCCGCGCTGATCAGCCAGTCCGCTCACGGCGCCTCCCGCCGCACCGCAGGGACCGCCGTCGCAGGGTCCGCTGCTGGAGGGGGCGGGGCCGCCAGGTGCACCACCTTGACCCGGGTGAATTCGTCCAGCAGTTCGGGTCCGTAGCCGAAGCCACGCCCGCTCTCCCCGCGCGGCTGTGCAGCCCCGCCGGGTGCGCCGCCGAACACCTCGTTGACCTTGACCGTTCCCACCGGCAGCGCGGCGATGGCCTGCTGTGCGTGAGCGATTTGGCCCGTCAGCACGGTCGCGGCCAGGCCGTAGCGGCCGCACGCCGCGAGCCTGAGCCCTTCGTTGAAACTGTCCACTACCTGCACCGGGGCCACGGGGCCAAAGGTCTCCTCCGCCATGATGTCCATGTCTGCCGTGCAATCGAGCAGGACTGTGGCCGGATAAAACGCCCCCGGTCCGCCGGGGATCGATCCCCCTTCGACGGCTCGTGCCCCGGATTCAAGGGCCTGCTCAACCTGGCGGTGGACCGCGTCGCGCATGCGGACGTCCACCAGGGGCGCCATGCGTCCGTCACGGTTGCGGCGCCGGGCCTGGCTTTCCAGGGCAGAACAGAAGGGACCGGCGATGGCCCGGTGTACGTAGATGCGCTCCACAGCAGTGCAGATCTGGCCGTTGTTGCTGAAGGCTCCCACGGCCGCCTGCTCCGCCGCCCAGACAGGATCGACGTCGTCGTCCACCACAAGCGGATCATTTCCACCGTTTTCACGGATGACGTGCGCGCCCGTCAGGTTGGAGGCCCTGGCAATCCGGGCGCCCGCCGCACTGGAGCCGACGTGTGCCACGACGTCCACTCCGGTCTGTTCGGTCAGCAGGGCGCCGATGCCCGAGCCGCCGGTCAGCGAAATAAGCACATCTGGCGGGAAAGCAGCGGCCAGGACTTCCCCGAGCATTGCGCCCAGGTGGGGGCACCGCTCGCTGGGCTTGTGGATCACGGTGTTTCCGGTGACCAGGGCGGCGCCTATGAGGCCGCAGGCCACGGCCACGGGGTCGTTCCACGGAGTCAGCGCCACTGCCACCCCGCGGGGCTCGGCAACGGTGTAGTCAGACGCCAGCGGGTCGCCCCTCAGGCTGTGACCCCGGTGTACCGGGCCAAGTTCGGCATACTGCTCCAGGGTGGAAACTCCGGCGGCGATCCCGGCAAGGGCCTCGTCCACGGGCCGCCCGGTCTCACGGTTGTTCATCCGGGCAAGCTCCGGTGCCGCTTCGGCCAGGGCACGGGCGGCTGCGCGGAGGCTGGAACCGCGCTCAGCCGGCGGCGTTGCGGCCCACGCCTGCAGGGCTGCACGGGAGGCATTGACCGCTTTCCGGACGTGGAGGGGCACAGCCTCCTGCAAGGAGCCCACGTCCTCCCCGGTTCGGGGGTCGCGGATGACTATCATTTCCGAGGCGCGGTTGTGGACGCGCTGGACGATCGCGGACATGGGACTCCTTCCGAAAGACGGCCGCTTCACCCGTTCAGGCGACTGCCAGGTGAATCGGGTGTGCAGACGCTGAGGCCTCCTGTGACCTGTTCCGTACCCCGGTTCGTTCCCGGTTACACCCGCCGTTGCCATCGGATTTTGTTGCAGCGCGCATCCCGCCCCCAGCCGTAGCCACGAACACTCCATGGGACTAGGGTGGGCGGCACGGCAAGGATGGATACTTCGGCAAGGAGTGGCGGAATGGGACCGGACTATGCCACGGACAGGCTTTCCGCCGCGCGCCCGTCCGCTTTCGGTGGCGCGGAGGTAGTGGGCGCGGGCGTAGGTCCGGTCCTGGAAAAATTCCGGGACGTAGCCCGGATCGCCGTGCTCCGCGGCGGAGGCCTGGGTGACCTGCTGTTTGCCCTTCCCGCAGTTGCCGCGCTGAAGGCCGCCTACCCGGGGGCCACTGTCACCGTGCTCGGAACGCCGGTCCATGCTGCCATACGCCGAGGGCGTCCGTCCCGGACCGCATGACCCGGCCAGGACGGACAAGTTCTTCGCTGAGATGCGGCGCGAGAGTTTCGACCTGGCGCTCCAGCTCCACGGCGGCGGGCGGTACTCGAATCCGTTCCTCCTGCAGTTGGGGGCACGACACACGGTGGGGACACGGACGCCGGACTCCGTTCCGTTGGAACGCACACTGCCCTACGCGTACTACCAGCACGAACCGCTGCGGGCCCTGGAAGTGGCCGGGCTCGCCGGGGCGCCCCCGGTTGGGCTGGAAGCACAGCTGCGCCCCCTGGACCCGTTCCGCGACGCGGCCGACGCGTTGCTGGGGGACGGGACCGGGGTGGACGGAAACGCGGACGATCCGGCCGGCATCGTGGTGGTCCATCCCGGGGCGACTGATCCGCGCAGGCGCTGGCCAGCCGTACGCTTCGCCGAAGTGGCTGCGGCGTGCGCCGCGGATGGCTGCACGGTGCTCGTGGTGGGCGACCAGAGCGAGCGCCAGCTCGCGGCTGACGTGGTGCACGTCGCAGGCTCGGACAACGTCAGGTCCATAGCCGGCGAAGCTGACCTCGGCACCTTGGCCGCCCTCCTGGCCCGGTGTGACGTTATGG
Organism: Arthrobacter sp. ISL-69; assembly: GCF_018613775.1. NCBI lineage: Bacteria > Bacillati > Actinomycetota > Actinomycetes > Micrococcales > Micrococcaceae > Arthrobacter > Arthrobacter sp. ISL-69. The sequence continues at coordinate 11,548 of NZ_JAGGPO010000019.1, read as the reverse complement.
TGGCCAACGACAGCGGGCCGCGGCACCTGGCGCAGGCGCTAGGAACGCCCACTGTGGGGATCTACTGGGCAGGCAACGCCCTCAATGCCGGGCCCCTGGGCCGCAGCCTGCACCGCCTGCACCTCTCCTGGCTGACGCACTGCCCGGAGTGCGGGGCAGACGTCACCCAGGTTGGCTGGACCGCTCCGCGCTGCGGCCACGACAGCTCGCTGGTTTCCGGGATACGTCCGGAGGACGTCTATGCGGACGTGCAGCTGCTCAGGGCCATGAACCTTCGTCCTCGTGGCAGATCAGCATCTCCCTGACCTCGCAGCCCGGGGGCTGGGACAGGGCGAAAAGGATCGCCTCCGCCACATTCGCTGGGTCGTTCAGCCGGGAGTCGTCCTGCGGCTTGTACTGCTCCGCGCGGTCGTCGAAGAAACGGGTCTTCATGCCGCCGGGAATCATGGTGGTCACTCCGATCTCCCCGCCGGTCTCAGCGGCAAGTGCGTGGCTGAAGCCCACGACCCCGAACTTCGAGGCGCAGTACGCGGTCGCCTCGGGCAGGGCGCGCTTGCCCAGGGTCGATGCCACGGTGACCACGCGCCCCCGGGATGCCTTGAGGTAGGGCAGCGCGGCGCGCACTACGGACACAGTGCCGAACAGGTTCACGAAGACCACCTTCTCCCAGTCCTCGGCCGGAACGTCCTCCAGCTTGCCGCAGCGGTCGATGCCGGCTGCCGTCACCACGGCGTCCAGGCCGCCCAGTGTTTCGGCGGCTTCCCGCACCGCCTCGCTCACGGCCCGGCGGTCCGCAACATCCACTTCGAAGGCCTTTGCCGCCGAGACGTTCCGGATGTCCCGGTCCAGGACCACGGGCGTGCCGCCCGCCTTCAGCACTGCATCGACGACGGCGGCGCCGAGGCCGGAGGCTCCTCCGGTGACCAGCACCCGGCCTGCACGGTAAGTCGGTCCGGACGTCTCGCGTGACGCATCGGGGAAGGTCACGCGGGAAGTCTCGCGGAAGTTCTCTTCACTCATGGTGTTCCTCTCAGTCGGGGATTCGGTTGCAGTTCAGCTGACGCGTGACAGCGCGTCCGCGAGGCCGGTGGTGGAGCGCGACGGGTGGTAGGGCACCGTGGTGCAGCGTCCCCCCCAGCTCTCCACCAGGGCGGTTTCGGGTAGTTCGGTGACGTCGTAGTCACCGCCTTTCACCCAGAGGTCGGGCCGCAGGGTGGCAAGGCAGGCCTCCGGGGTGTCCTCGTCGAACACCAGCACGGCATCCACGAATTCAAGGGCGAGCAACAGCTCGGCCCTGTCGTCCTGGTTGAGGATCGGGCGGTCCGGGCCCTTCACCCGTCGTACGGATTCGTCCGAGTTCAGACACACAATGAGGCAGTCGCCAAGGCTCCGGGCTGCGGCCAGGGCCCGGGTGTGGCCGGCGTGCAGGAGGTCGAAGCAACCTCCCGTGGCCACGACGATCCCGCCCGCTCCACGCACGTTGCGGGCCAGGGCCAAAGCGTCGGTATTGCGCCCGTGCACCTTCACGGGCTGCGGCTCCCCGGCCAGCACCGAAACCCCGCCGTGACGCAGGAAGGAAGCCGCCTCCCGGACTGCCAGCACCGCCGCAACGTCGAGGGTGCGGCCTTCCATGAGGTGCACGGCCAGGCTGGCGGCCAGCCGGTCGCCGGCACCGCAGGGATCAGTCACCGGGGTTTTCGGCGCCGGTATGGGCAGGGCCGGCTGACCGCCGTCGTAGACCAGCAACGCGCCTTGGCCGCCCATGGTGACCATCACCGCCTTGCTCCGCCAACGCAGCCGGAGTGCCTCGGCCACGACCCCAATGTCATCGCTTCCGGCAGCACCGGCCAGGCTTCGGGCTTCGGTCAGGTTGGGCGTCACCACCTCGACGCCGGGAACTGGTTCCGCCCCCGTCCGGTGGGGGTCCCAGACGATCGGGACGCGCGGGGCCAGCTCGGCCAGCACCGCCCTGAGCTCCTGGTTCGCGGTGAGGCCCCTGCCGTAATCCGCCACAACGATCACCGCCGCCCGCTCCAGCGCGTGCAGCATTGCCGGGGTGACAGGAGGTACGGGCGGGCGGGCGCACGCTTCATCGAATCGGACCACCGGGTGGCCCTCGGCCCGCACGCGGGTCTTGACAGGAGTGGGAGCCCCGGATGATCCGGCCACAACAGTGATTCCTTCAAGCGCCCGTTCGAGGTGCAATGCCGCGTCGTCGTCGGCGAGTACGGTTACGAGCGTGACGTTGTGCCCGTCCCCGGCGAGCATCCTCGCCACGAGCCCGGCGCCCCCGGCCCGCCGCTGCACAGTGGACACGTCCACCACGGGGACCGGTGCGTCCGGGCACAGGCGGGTGGCCTCGCCGTCGATGTCGACGTCCAGGAGCACATCTCCCACCACCACGATCTTCATGGCCTGCTCCCCGGGAACGGTCCGCTGATGCCCCGGCGGCCGACCTCGGCGTCGAACGCCCGGCACACGGCGTGGAGGGCAACGAGGTGGCATTCCTGGGCGTTGGCGGAAAGGGCTTGGATGGTCACGGCCTCGTCGCAACGGGAGGCCAGGGGATTTGGTGCGGGGCCGGTGAGCGCCCACGTGGTGACGTTCAGCCTGGCTGCCGCTTCGGCGGCACGGAGGAGGTTGGGGCTTTTTCCGCTGGTGGACAGCAGCATCAGCACATCGCCTGAGCGCCCGTGGGCGCGGACCTGCCGGGCAAAAAGTTCCTCAAATCCATAGTCGTTCGCAATGGCGGTGACGGCTGAGGTCTCAGCGTGCAGGGAGATGGCTGAGAACGGCGCCCGTTCGCCGTCGAACCGGCCCACCAGTTCAGCCGTCAGGTGCTGGGCTTCGGCGGCCGAGCCGCCGTTGCCCGCAGCGAGCAGCCGCTGGCCCAGCAGCAGCCGGCGTGCCAACTCCTCGCCCCAGGCCGCCAGGTGGTGCGCCTGGCTGCGCAGCGATTCCAGCGCGGGAAGGACATTATCCAGGTGGGCCTGGACGGCGTTGACGGAATCCGGGCTGGCGGATCCTTTCGGAGCACCTGCCGGTCCCCCGGTTTCGGCATGTCCACGGGCTTCTGTATGTCCGGGAGGCCGGGGAACCAGCGGCAGCACGGGTGGAAGGTCCTGCTCGCGGAGCGGCCATTCGGTAGTCACAGCGCCGCCCCTTCCGCCGGCTGCATCCGCCGGGACACGGCGCCGTCCGCCAGGGCCTGCCGGTAGGCCTTCTCGGTTTCGGCGGCCACCCGGTCCCACGAGTAGCGCGAACGCGCCCGCTTCCGGCCCGCCCGCCCGAGTTCGGAACGGAGGTCCGGATTAGCGAGAAGTTCGGCCAGGGCCCCTGCGATGGCGGCCGGATCCCGGGGCGGAACGTGCAGGCCGGTTGCCCGGTCCACCACGGTGTCCGTGAGTCCGCCGACGGCGGCGGCAACCACCGGGACGCCGCAGGCCATCGCCTCAAGGGGCACAATGCCGAACGGCTCATACCAGGGCGTACACACCACGGCGTCCGCACTCCGCAGGATGCCGGGCATGGCCTCCCGCGGCACCTGGCCCCGGAGGGTCACCTGATGGTCCACGCCGAGTTCCCTGGCCAGTTCTTGGAGCCGGCGGGCCTCGGGATCCGCTCCCATGACGTTGGCGCCGCCCCCGCCGCCCACAATCAGGAGCTCGACGTCGTCGAACCCCGCCTCGCGGAGCAGCGGCAGTGCCCTGATCACAAGGTCCACGCCCTTGCGTGGAACCAGGCGGCCCACGGAGAGGATGCGGTGGCTCCGCGGCCGCGGCTCGGCGGCGCCGAAGCCCGCGAAGAGCTCCACGTCCACACCGCACGGGGCAATGGAAATTTTGGCCGTGTCGATTCCCATCGCCTTGAGCTCGAACACCTCATCCGAACAGGTGGCAATGATGCGGTCAGCCGCCCGGCCCACGGCGGGCTCCAGCCAGCGCCGCTGCAGTGGGCTGGTGTCCTCGTTGCCCTGGTGGCGGCGCTTGACTGTGCCCAGCGCATGGAAGGTCTGCACCACGGGCACGCCGTCCCCGCTCCGGCGGGCCGCGTCCAGCGCGGCCAGGCCGGACATCCAAAAATGGGCGTGCACGATGTCCGGGGGCCTTGCACCCCAGTCCTCCCCGATGCCCTCGGCGAGCCGGTCCATGTAGGGCAGGAGCTTGTCCTTGGGCACGTGGTGTGCCGGGCCCGCTTCAACGTGGACCACGTCCAGCCCCGGTTGGATGGCCACCCGTGGTGGAAGTGCTGCATCATCTCGCCGGGTATAGACGGTTACGAGGTGTCCCATCCGGGCCAAGGCTGTGGACAGGGCGGCGACGTGCACGTTCTGTCCGCCCGCGTCCACGCCGCCCAACGCCGCCAGGGGGCTTGCATGTTCCGAAACCATGGATATTCTCACTGGAGCTTCCTTTCGTTCGCGGGGATAAGGACCCGGGATTTCCTGAACCGCCGGGAGGTGATCTCGTCGAGAAGGGTGTCCCAGGCGCCGAGGAAAGCGCCCAGGCCGTAGCGGTCCAGGACCGCCTGGCGGGCCGCCCGCCCCCGTTCCCTGGCTTCGTCGGGGTCGCGGATAAGAAGCCCGGCTTGGCGCACCAGTTCCCCGACGTCCGTCGAGATTGCACCGGCCTCCGGCGGCACCGCCCGGGCGGCCTCGGTGGTGGCCAGCGCCACCACCGGCATGCCAAGATGCATGGCCTCGAGCAGCGCCAGTCCCAGGGAAGTCCACCGGAGGGGATGCACATAAACCCGGCAGCGGGCCAGTTCCTTGTGCAGCGGGGCGGTGGCCAGGTCACCGCGGACGGTCAGCCGGGACGGCGGCAACCCGGTGTACCGGGGCAGTTCGTCCCCGCCCATTCCGAAAACCTGCAGCGGCGCGGCGGCGGCAAAGCGCGGGAGCAGGTCCGTGCCGGTGACCCTCCCTCGCCGGACGGGCTCGTTGACCACGACGGCCAACTCCGGAAGCTCGCCGGTGTAGAGGTGGCCCGGGTCCGGGACGCCGTGCTCAATCACCACCGTGGGGGTTGAACCGGTGTCCCAGAAAAGCGCATTGAAGTGCGTTACGTGGACCACCGGGATGGCGTGCTGGTCTGCGAGCGGATGCACGGTGAACGGAACGTCGCCTTTGGGCGTGTTGTGTTCGAGGTAGACCGCGGGGAGCTCCGCCCCCGGCTGCCGGCCGAGCGCCCGGGCGATTTCGGTGAGTTCTTCGGGCCGCTGCAGGACGACCGCGTCGATGCTGTCGGCGTCGAGCCGGTTGAGGGCAACTTCGTGGACGGACCCTGGCCAGTCCCGGCCGGCGCGGCCCAGCCCCCAGGGCCCGCCGCCGGGAAGTGCCGGCAGGAGATATTCGTGCGGTCCGCGGACGAACGAATCCGTCCAGGAACCGTGGACATGCCAAAGCAGGATCCTCATCGGTGCCGCACCTCCCGCCGGGTGGACAGCGAGGACACTCCGCCGAGGAGCCGTTCCACCGCGTCCACCACCTGTTCGGGTGAAACCGAAGCTAGGCAGGGATGCCCCGGCACCGGGCACTCGCGCGCGCGGCTCAGCCTGCACGGCGCGTTCTGGTCGCCCAGCAGTTCAAGCGGGACGCCGTAGGGTGCCCACCTGGTTGCCGGCACCACCGGGGAAAACAGGCAGGCAACGGGGGTTCCGACGGCGGCGGCCAAGTGGGCCGGACCGGTATTTCCCGTCACCAGGGCGCTTGCCCCGGCAATGACACCGGCCAGGGTCCGCAGGTCCGTTCGTCCCCCAAGATCCAGCCCCGACGGGCCGGCCACCGTCGCCGTCAGCGTGGTCTCTCCGGGACCGCCCGTCACCACCACGCGGTGTCCAGCACCTTCGAGGAGTTCCACGGCCGCGGCGTGGTGCAGTGGCGGCCAGGCCCGGGACGGCGCCGAGGATCCCGGGTGCACCACGATGTACGCCCCGTCCCCCACGAGCTCACGGGCATCGCGGTAGTCCCGGATCCGGAGCCTGCCGTCGTCGCCGGGCGGGAGCGTGAATCCGGCGGCCCGGGCGATCCCCAGGGCGCGCTCGGCCTCCGGCTGGTCCTCGGAAAAATCCTCCCCGGGCCGGAGCCGGACATCCAGCAGCGCGCCGGCATAGTCAACGGACGCCCCCGTGATGCGCCGCACCCCGGCCAGCCGAAGCAGCAGCGCCAGCGGCAGGGGGGACTGGTGGAAAGACGTCAGGATCACCGCCTCGGTGATCCTCGAATGGCGGATGAACGTGACCAGCCGGTCCACGGTCTCCGCGGTGACCGCCGGGGCGGGGTTGATGATCCACGGGCAGGCCCAGCTGTAGACTTCCGACACGCCCGGCAGGAGGGATCCGGCAGTGTCGCCCTGCGGTCCGCACAGGAGCACGACGTCGTTCGGCGCACCGCCGTCGGAACGCCGCCCGTTGGCGATGGCCCGCACGGCGGGACCGGCCAGCAGGACGTCGCCCACGCTGTCCAGCCTTGCCGCGAGCACCCGGGTCATTGGCCGATCCCCACAGGTGCCACGCCCAGCAGGAGCGACACCGCGCCGGCCAGGTCCGCAGCCACCTCCCGGGCAGCTGCCACCTCGTCGGGCCGGGTGAGCGGCGTGGGTACGAGTATCCCCCGCACCCCGGCGGCTTCGGCGGCTTCCATGTCGCTGCCGATGTCACCGATGTAGGCGGCTTCGGCCGCCGCGATTCCGAGCCGCCGGCAGGCGCTCAGGATCATCCCGGGTGCGGGTTTGCGGCAACCGCAGCCATCCTCGGTGCCGTGGGGACAGATTTCCCAGACATCAAAGGGGCCCATGAGGCGGTCGATGCGGTCATTGACCCGGTCCACCTGGCTGCGTGACAGCAAGCCCCGTGCCACGCCCGACTGGTTGCTGACCACACCGGTGGCGATGCCCCGTCCGCGCAGTTCCGCCAGGACCTTCCGGGCATCGGGCATAGGGGCTACCAGCCCGGGGTCGCCGTTGTAGGGCACATCCTGGATCAGGGTGCCGTCCCGGTCGAAGAGCACCGCCTTGGGGATCGGAATGCTGGAACTTCGCATACCCACCCTGTTCCCCGCGGACGGGCCGCTCAAACAGCTTGATGAGCCGTTTCCCGGATTAGACTCCGGAACCAGGAGGTCCACGCGGGCCTGAAAGAGGAAGTTGCACTTATGGGCTCCACCGTGCCGTCCAGCGAACAGCCAACGCTGCTGGTCCTGAGGGCGCTAAAACTCGGCGACCTCCTGGTCGCGGTCCCGGCCCTCCACGCAGTCCGCAGGGCGTTCCCCGGCCACCGGCTGGTCTATGCCGGGCCGGCCTGGCTGGCGGACGTCCTTGAGCTGGTGGGAGGCTTCGAACTGCTCCCGGCCAGTGGGCTGGATACACCGCTCGCCGTGGCGCCGGGCGCCGTGGACATTGCAGTCAACCTCCACGGTTGCGGGCCTGAAAGCACGCTACTGCTGGAAGCCCTCGGGGCGCGGCGGATGATTGCCCACGGTGCGGCCGGCGGAGGGCCGCCGTGGGTGGAGCAGATGCACGAACGGGAACGGTGGACGAGGCTCCTCCGCTGGCACGGCATCGAAGCCGATCCCCTTGACGTGCAGCTGAGCCGGCCCGTGGCGGGCCGGGCCGCGGCGTCCGGCCACAGGGCGGCGGCCGTGGTTCACGTGGGCGCAGCCTACGGCAGCCGGCTGTGGCCGGAAACGCGATTTGCGGCAGTAGCTGCAGCGCTGAACGGCGCCGGTCATGAGGTGGTGTTCACCGGCAGCGCCGAAGAACGCGAACGTGCCCTCCGTGTGGCCCGCGGGGCAGGCCTCCCGGACACTGCTGTGGTGGCAGGTTCGCAGCCCCTGTCGGAATTCGCTGCGCTGGTCGCCGAAGCCGGTGTGGTGGTTTCGGCGGACACCGGGGCGGCGCATCTTGCCGCCGCCTACGCCCGGCCGTCCGTTGTCCTTTTCGGTCCCGCACCCCCCGAGCAGTGGGGGCCTCCCCCCGGCCCGCACATAGTCCTGACCCGGCCGGAGCTGCGCCGCGGCGACGTGTTCGCGGCCGAGCCTGACCCTGCGTTGCTGGGGGTCAGCGTTCAGGATGTGCTCGCAGCCCTCCGCGAATTGGGAGTGCTCTGATCGTTGCCTTCCTGCAGCAGGCCCTGGAGCCGCACCAGGACACGCGAGAGGCGCCGCGAGACCTGCATCTGCGAGACGCCGAACCTGCGGCCAAGCTCCGATTGGCTTTCCTCGCAGAAATATCGCCGGTACAGCAGCTCCTGGTCCTCCGTGGTCAGCTTCCGGATGGCCTGGTTGAGGCAGATCAGTTCCTCCAGCCTGTCCAGCGGATCGTCATCCCCGGAGACGAGGGTTTCGGCCAGCGGCGTACTGTCAGGGCGAGCCTCGGCGGCGTCGAGGGAAGCGGGATGCATACTGGCAGCGGCCGCCATCGCCTCCCGAACCGCGTCCGGGGGAACGCCCAGTTCCACGGCCAGCTCAGCGGCGGTCGGCGCATGGCCCAATGCCTGCGCGAGCACCGGTTCGGACCGCAGGAGCTCGGAACGCAGATCCTGCAAGTGGCGCGGCGGCCTGACCATCCAGCACCGGTCCCGCATGTATCTTTTCAATTCTCCCGTGATGGTCGGAGCCGCGTAGGCCGCGAAGCTGCTTCCCCGCCCCGCGTCGAAACCCCTCGCCGCCTTGACCAGGCCAAGGTAGGCAACCTGGTTCAGGTCTGCCCTGTCCCGCCCGCGGGCCTGGAAGCGCGCCGCAAGTGCCTCGGCCAGATCCAGGTATTCAAGGACTAGCTGGTTTTCGAAGGTTTGCCGGATCTGGCCCTGGTGCCTGTGCTGTTGTTCCAGTTGCAGGGTCTGTGGCGATAGCTGGGGTTCCGCCATTGTGGCTCGTTCCTTTGACTGTGGAGCGACCGAATAAGCCTGTGGCAAGACTTAGAAAAGTAGGAAACCATAAGCTTGCTTATTAAACAATGGCCGGTAGCGTTAAATCACAGCGGACGCGTCGGCGGGCCCCGGCCAAACCTGACCAGATAGCCGGCCGGCGCTTCCAGCCTCGCGAAAGGGTGGTCCGGCATGCGGATAGCAATCGTTGGCGCGACTGGAAATGCGGGTACTGCCCTGCTCCGGCGCCTCCACGAACAGCAGGCACAACGCCCGGACACGCTCGAACTCGTGGGAATCAGCAGGCGCCTGCCGGACCAGTCGGCAGCGCCTTATGGCGGCGTCGAATGGCACGCAGTGGACATTACCGACGACGACGGCGGGCGGCTGCGCGCCGCGCTCGCCGGAGTGGATGCCGTGGTGCACCTCGCGTGGATTCTCCAGCCGAACCACGACATGGCGGCACTTCACCGCACCAACGTCACGGGAACCGCGAATGTCCTCCGGGCCGCAAGGGAGGCCGGCGTGGGTCACGTGGTGTGCGCCTCCTCGGTGGGTGCCTACAGCAGCTCAGCCAAGGAACCCCGGAGGACCGAGGACTGGCCGGCCACCGGCATCCCGGAATCGCACTACAGCAGGCACAAGGCCGAACAGGAAGCCCTCCTGGACCGGTTCGAGGCGGAAAACCCGGCCACCGCAGTCGCGCGGCTGCGCACAGCGCTCATTTTCCAGGGCGCCGCCGGAAGTGAGATCGGCCGTTACTTCCTGGGGCCGCTGATTCCCAGGCTGCTGCCGGGGCATATCAGGCTCCCCCTCCTGCCGATCCCGGCGGAACTGGTCTTCCAGGCCATACATGCGGACGATGCCGCCGACGCGTACTGGAGGATCCTTGACCGTCGCGCCACCGGCGCGTTCAACGTCGCCGCCGAACCGGTGATCACTCCGGTGGAGCTGGCCAGGCTGTTGCACGCGAGGCGCTGGCTTCCCATCCCCCTATGGCTTCTCCGCATGGCCGTGGATCTGAGCTGGCGGCTCCGCCTGCAGCCAACGGATGCCGGCTGGATCGCCATGGCTGAAGGCGCCCCGATCATGGACACCGGACGCGCCCGCGAAGTGCTCGGCTGGGAGCCCCGCGCTTCGTCCCTGGACGCTATCCGGGAAGTGCTGGAAGGGCTGGGAATGGGACGGGGGACGGCAGGTTCTCCCCCACTGAAGCCACGAAACCGGCCCGGCATGGACCTGGCGGACCGCTAAAGCTGCCGGTCCAGAAAAGTAATACACCAAGGGTACTTACTATTTATAGTAATCATGCTTACTATTTTAAGGCCAGTAATTGCTGGTTCTTGATCAGCAGCCGACCTTCTTGGAAAGAGAGAGCGAAGATGACAGAGAACCAATGGCCGCAGGACGGGAGCTACGGCACCGCTGGGGCCACAAAGCAAACGGCCGTCACGGCGGTGCCGGAAACAGATGCCGACTACCCTGCAGCCCCTTACGGCGCAGCGGAGGGCACGACGTCGAAGACCGACACGGCCAAGAACGAGGCAGGCGAAGTGACCCGCCAGGCTACGGACTCCGCCCAGCACGTTGCAGAGACCGCCAAGGCCGAGGCCGCCAACGTGGCCGGCGAGGTCAAAGCCAATGCCAAGGACCTGCTGTACCAGGCCAAGACGGACCTCACCGACCAGGCCGGGGCGCAGCAGCAGAAAGTAGCCCACGGCCTTCATTCCATTTCCGGCGAACTCCGCACCATGGCTGACGCGTCCGAGCAGCCCGGCGTGGCTACTGACCTGATCCGTCAGGCAGCGGACCGGTCCGCCTCCGTGGCGTCGTGGCTGGAAGGCCGTGACCCGGGTTCGCTGCTCGGCGAGGTAAAGACCTTCGCACGGCAGCGCCCCGGCACGTTCCTGCTGCTGGCTGCCGGCGCGGGAATCCTGGCGGGCCGTCTGACCCGCAGCCTGAGCGAGGGTGCCCCGAGCTCTGCCAGCGGCGTGGCAGGCGGACCTGCCGCACGTGCACCGATCTCCAGTGTGCCCGGTACCGGCACCGCCGGTTCCTATGTTCCCGACACCGGAATGGCGGTTCCGCCGCCGCCGGTACAGATGCCGGCTCCGAACGTCACCACGGCGGGCATGACCGGCGCCGGAGTGGGTGCCGGAGGTTATGCCGGTACGGGCGCATACACGGATGGGGCGGACGCCTATCCGCCCAACCCGCTGGCGGACGAAGGAACACCGCAGGACCAGTGGGCGGACGATCCCCTGGCCGGCGACCGCGTCTCGGACTCCCCGCTGACCGGCGACCTCGCGGACGACGACCCGTACCGTGACGATCCCCTCCGTGGCGGTCAGCGATGAGCAACCAGTTTCCGGAACCGGCTGCCTCGGAGTCGCATGTGAAGGCGGACACGACGTCCCTTGGTGACCTGCTCGGAGACGTGACCCGGGACATCTCCACGCTGATGCGCCAGGAGGTGGAGCTCGCCAAGGTAGAGCTGAAGCAGTCCGCCACCCGTGCGGGGAAGGGCGGCGGGATGTTGGCCGGCGCCGGCGTGGCTGGCCATTTCGTGCTCCTGTTCCTGTCCCTGGCGCTCTGGTGGGCGCTGGGAACGGTGATGGGGCTGGGCTGGTCCGCCGTGGTCCTCGCCGTGATCTGGGGCGTCATCGCCGCCGTCCTGGCCGCCGTC